>CACYEO010000020.1 GCA_902773475.1 uncultured bacterium
GAAGCAGATGCCGTGATTACCGCATCCATACAAGAGTTGCGCGGAGTGGATATAGGCGTCCCCGCCATCGCCCACACGCTCAAGGCCGGCATTGCTCTGAATTTAGCCGATGCGAAGACGGGAGAATCGCCTTTCGGCGTGGTTGTGGCAAATTCCAGCGGCAATTACACTGTCGGGCAGGTCAACGCCGACAAGGCGGCGCTGTTCGAGGAGCTTCTGAAAGATGCTGTAGTCAAAGCGGCAAGAAAATTCCTCGCCAGTGCGGAACGAGCGGACTGGCGTCCCGAAACGGCAAAAGTCTATTTCACCGGCAACAGGCCTGGCGCGACAATCAAGGTTGACGGGGTGGCTATAGGAACGTTGCCGCTTATGGTCGAGGCTGTAAAGGGCAGTCACGACGTTCGCGTTGAATATCCGTTCTGCATCCCGTATGAGTCCAGGACGGATTTCTCCGACGGACGAAAATTCGATGTGATTCTCGAATTGAACGAAGGAGGATTGACGCGATACAAGGACATGAAGCGGTTCGCGCAGGAAATCGAGCGCCGCAAGGCTGAGGGGGAAACAGAAGACCGTGTTCGACTGATGCTTGCCGAGGCCGATGCCAAATGCCGCGTCGTGCAGATGCGGCAGGATGGAGGCAACTGCATAAAAGGTAAAGCGGCTTCTGCCGCTTCGGCGAAGCCTGGAAAACAGAAAACGCGAAAAGCGAAAGGAAAATAAATTTGAACGCACGCATTGCTACATCGCTTTTTGCGCTCTTCGCTTCCTCCGTCCCTGCAATGGCAGGTGTAAATCCCGAATATGACGCGGATAATGTAGAATTTAAAAAGCAATCACAAGGCAAAAGTATTCGTATTGCTGACAGGAGCAAAAGTATTCGTATTGCTGACAGGAAAACTGACGCAAACGGCACGCAATATTCTGTCATATACGATTGCGATATGGGTAAAATGATAGCACCATCGGGAAAGGAGGCTTGCATAGACCCCCGTGACAAAAAAAGTGCAGATGGACAAGTAATATCGTATTCCACCCCGGAAGAACAGCAAATGTTGAATAGAAAGATTATGCTGGCAGTGCGTGGATTCTCACAAGCGTGCAAATTGGAAGGGAAAGATGCCAACAAAGAGATAGCCTTCATGTATGGTAAAAACGGGCTGAAACGCGTAGATAAAAACGATGGGACATCCGAAAGTGTGGTCAGTTGTCTTACAGACGAAGACTACATGAATGCATACGCACACATCCATAATCACCCGGCGGGCGGCGGCGCATGCAGAAACGGTTGCTACCATGGGTGGCCTTCCATGATAGATGCGTTGTCGCTTGCAAGTCAAAACTATAACCTTGGAAGAATAAGAGCCAGATGGAAACAAACTGCAAGTGATAAAATCGACATCTATATTTTCGACTGCTACAGCGGAGATGTCATCCGCGTGGATGGTAAAACCGGTGAAGTCCGGTATGTCAACGAGGATGGCAGCGAGATGTACAAAGGCATACCTGTCCAAGACAATCAGGGGCATTATTGGGAGATTAATTTAGATAATTCGCTTGAGCGGCTTAAATCGATTGATTCCGAAGATGCATTCATTAGATTGATGAATGACAAAGCCTTTGCCCATAGTGGATTCTACCCGAATCCGGACTTATGGAGATTATTGACTAATCTTGTGTCGACATATCCCCATGCAGTCAGCAAGGTTGCCGGAAGGATAGATGCCGGCACTGTCGTTTCCGGCGACAACATGCGTGAAGCCTGTTACGCGAAATTGGAACGGTTGTTGGATGGGGTTATAAAATCTTGCGAAAGAATTCTCGCGTCAGGACAGGGACGTCTCTCACAGCACCAGATCGAAGAACTGAACGAGGTGGTGGCGGAGATTGATAGATTGCGTCGCGAAAAAAACAGATTGCTATGCGAACTCAATTGTTCCGATCAGGAGAGGATGCGAATTGATCGCGAATTGGGGGCAGCGGCTCTGAAAAAATCGAGTCAAGCACAAAGACTGCTCGAGGAGTTTGAAAGGAGAGGATTGCTGGACGCTTCTGACATCCCCAATATCCGGGATGCCGCAGAGGCGACTAAGGCCGCCGAGTCTGGTGCGATGGCGCGCGGGGAATCGCGGAATATTGCGATAGATATGTCAAAATTTGAAAGCCTTGTCGAAAAGAAACTTGCTTTGTTGCGAAAGGCCCTTGATCAAGGCAAAACGCTTGACAACAGACATTCGCTTCTGCTGGAAATCAATGCCGTTACCAAGGAAATCTGGGTTGAGTCGCTGCGTTTAGACAAAGATTTCGAGAAACAGACTGCCGGTCTTTCTCCGGACGAGAAAATGAAAGTCTGCAATAGCGCCCTTGCGAAGGTGATTCCTTTGCTTCAGGAAACGGATAAGACGCTAAATAAACTCATAGCCCGCAAAATCATACCTGGTTGTGAGACCCTGGCAGAGTGGAAGCAATATATAGAAAAGGAAAACGCAAAAAGCAAAGCGATGCCAGGAAATCCGAGGTAGTCCTAGTATCCGCGAATTCCGTTCCATGAGACAGTGCCTGAGAATGATGAGTACCGCAAAAAGGGGGAATGACTGATGAGATGCTACTATGCAATTGTTGCCGCTGTATTGCAGGCCGTTGCCATTGTTTGTCCGCTGATTGCGCGGGGGGAGCCTTCGATTTCTTTCTCTGCGCGCAAATTGCCCGCGTCTCCGCGCATTCTAGAACAACCAAGGACTGGTACATACGAGCAAGAGCGTATCAGAACCAAATATTACGATTATGAGGGTTCTGTCGGATGCGGCAATGTCGCCGTCAGGATTGAGGTGTCAGTCCGCGCGGTATTCATCACAAAAGATATAAATGGTGCGCAGGAGGATTTTTCCGAGCCAAAGTTGTTCGGTTCGTATGTTTTCGGAAACGGCAATCCGCGCATGCGGCGTTTTTCGTTTACAGCGCCCAGTGTGCAGGAGAAAGAGACCAAAACATACTATGGAAGGCGGACTCAGAAGCGTACATCCGGAACGCAGCATCTCGGAGCTGTCGTTTTCGCGAGCATTAACGGGGAAATCAAAAAAATCGTTTCTATACCGTATAACCGGAGTTGGGAAGAGCATGTGCGTAAAGTGGTCGAAGAAAGGAACGGAGGGCTGAGGCCTTCCCCGCAAAACCGCCAGTTCCGGCTCGATTTCGACAATCCAGCCGTTCCCGGCCCCGCGAACGACTTTCAGCAGGAGAAGTTCGAGCCTGTGGTGACCGAGCGGGAAAGAATTCCAGACACCGATGCTACGACACCGCCAGGCTGGAATGATGATTTCTACGGCGCTCTTGGCAGAGCGGCCGCTTCGGGCAAACTCGTATTTCTCGTATTTGGAGCGGGGAACGCCAGTTCCAACCCGCGTATGGTGTATCCGCTTAGGACGCTCCGGCTGCAACGGTATTTGAAGGAAAACTATGAACTTGTATACATTGGACGCGATTGCAAAGAGGAAAAGCACAGCCGGCTTGCAGATGAACTGCGGAATGCGTTTGATTTGCGCAGTGAATACGACGCGTCCCATGCGTATATAGTGTCGTCAGACGGCACTAAAATAGCGGATTTTGCGATTCCGCTTTATTATACGCAGAATGGTGGCATGGACAAGTTTTTCGCGAGATTCTGCAACGACGAGAGAAGCAGGAGGTTGATGTACCGGGCGGAAGAAAAGACGAAGTCGATGCCTTCGGCATCCCCGGAACGTGCCAATATATTGCACAAAACGATGATGCAGATCGATCAGGACACCGTAATGACCAGTTTTATGCGGTGCGCCGAAGAAGTTGTGCGGATTTGTCCAGAATATCGCAAGCATTACCCCTATCTTGAATATGTCCGGCCGCTTGAGAACAGTTTTGAAAAAATAAAATCCGAGTTCGAGGCCGAAGTCAGAGAATTGAACAGCGCATACGACGGCGTGAATGTCAACCGGATGCGCGAGAACCGGAGATTTTTGTATGACCGGGGCGGATACAGGGATAAATTCGGCAAGTTGCTGAAGGAAATAGTCGAGGTGTCGGCAAATAGCGAGAAGCTGGGATTGAAAGGATTTTCTCTGAAGAAACTGGGAAAATTGCGAGAAAACTTTTTTTCGTTTATCAATAATCTCAAATAGCCTGTACAGAGAATAGGCATCCCGTTCTACTTCCGGCTCGCCTTAGCGGTTGCTCAGACATTGATTCTCCGCGATTTATTCCTCCCATACGGTTGAAAACACAGATGCGCCGGCACAGCGGCGGGGCCGGCGATGTGGTATACTTCCGCCATGCCAAACATCCGCGAATACGATTTTGCAAGGCCCCGGCACGGGAATCTCTTTGCCGAGGCCGCGCCTGCATTCGCGGGAATCGCTTTCGTTGCCGTTTCGGCATGGATTTTCCTCGTCGCCGGAGAACGGATCGCGGCGGTCGAACCCGAGCCGCGCGACTATGTTTTCGAAATCGCAAGGCCCTCCCCCGGAGCGGTTGCGGCGAAACTCCGCGACGCGCGCGCCCCGTGGCAGATGTGCGGCGCGCAGCCCGCCGGCGCTCCGGATCTGCGCTACTCCCCCCTTGAGGACGATCCTCCCGCGCCGCCGCCCGCTCCGCTCGCGTTCCCTTTCGCGAAAACCGGTTTTTCCATCCGGGCCGGACGCACAGCGCCTGACGGCGCGATCGCGCCGGAGTCGGCTGCCGCGCAGCCGCCGGACAGGCTTGCTCCGCCGCCTCCGGGATGGAGCAGAATCGAACTTTTCGGGCCGCTCGCCGATGCCGGATTCTCCATGCAGTCCCCGCCCGCCGACGCTGTCGACGAGGACGGAGAAGCGCTGGTCGAGGTCGAAACGGACGAGTGCGGGATGACGGTATCCGCGATAGCGCTTCCGGGCCGCGAACCGCGCGGCGGCGCATGGGCCGCATGGCTCGCCGCGGTCCGCGCGGGACGCGCGAAGGGCGCGGCGCGCGGCAGGGTTTCTATAACGTGGCGCGGAACATACGCGCCGATAAACAACGAAAAGACAAACAAGGAGTCGAAATGACGGAACAGGAAGTTCTCGAGGTGTTCAAACAGACGGGCGCGCTGCTCGAAGGGCATTTCGAGCTGCGCTCCAAGCTCCACTCGAACCGGTACTTCCAGTGCGCGAACGTTTTGCGCCATCCCCGCGTGGCAGGCCGCCTTTGCGACGCGCTCGCCGCGAAGATGCTGGCCGAGTGCGCACCGGGGAAAATCGACGGAGTCGTCTCGCCTGCGGTCGGAGGAATACTCGTGGGCCATGAAATCGCGCGCGCTCTCGACGTCCAGTGCATATTCGCGGAGAAGCAGGACATCCCCGGCGAGTTCGACGCGGCCGGCAAGCCCGTGACGAAACTCGTGATGCGCAGGTTTTCCATCAATCCCGGCGAACGCTACGTCGTGGCGGAGGATGTCGTGACGCGCGGAGGCCGCGTGCAGGAGACGATCGATCTCGTCCGCGCCGCCGGCGCCGAAGTCGCGGCGGTGTGCGTGCTGGTAGACCGCTCGGGCGGCAAGGCGTCGTTCGACTGTCCCTGGACATCCCTCATGAAGATGGATCCCGTGGTCTGGGAGCCTGCGGAATGTCCGCTCTGCAAGGCGGGCGGCAGGCCCGTCCATCCGGGGTCGTGATCCGTGGCGGACGGCGGGAACATGCATAAAGACGCTCCTGGCATGGCGAAGGCGGCGCGCATAGACTGGCTCGACCGCTGGAAAGGCGTGCTGATCGTTCTGGTGGTGCTTGGCCACGCCACCGGATCCGCGTTGCATATCAACAGGGATCCGTCCTCGTGCGGACTTCTCGCGCATGCGACGAAATTCATATATCTTTTCCACATGCCGGCGTTCTTCTGCGCGGCGGGCTGCCTGTGGAAGCGCGCGGACGGTTTTTCGCCGCGCGGTTTCCTGGACTTCTCGATCCGGAAGGCGATGCGGCTGCTTGTGCCGTATCTGATATTCGGCATCGCAAGTGCAATAGCCTATATGCTGCTTGCGGATGAATTCGGCAAAGCGACTTCCAGCTCGGGATATTATTCACAATACTACTTGAAGTCGGTGTCGTCGGATTTCCTGAAACTCGTCGCAGGGCTTTTCACCGGAACGACGCTGCGGTGCAATTCCGTATTGTGGTTCCTTCCCGTCATGTTCATGTGCGTCATTGCCGCGAGAATGTTCGACGCCGTTCTTTCGCTTCTTCCGCGCAGGGCGCGCGGAGCTGCCGGGGCGGTCGCGGTGCTGGCGTGTTTCGCGCTTTGTTCCGTTCCGCTGCGCGGTGTCTATAATGCCCTGCCGTGGCCGTTGTCGTTGTCTCTGAAGTATATTCCTTATTTCGCTCTTGGCCGCGCCGCGCGCGGATGGGTATCGGCGATCGCGCAGGCGCCGCTTCCGGCGGCGGCTGCGGTGTCTGCGGCCGGCACGGCCGCGATAGCCGGCATCGTCGTGTGGTCGCCGGATTTCTACAGTGCCGTGGCAAGCAGTTTCTGGATGGCGGTTTTCGCGCTGTTTGCGGTTTTCGGCACCGCCGTCTCCGCGGCGTACGCGGCTCTCTTCAGGTTCAGGGCGGTGTCTGCGCTCGGGACCGCCTCTCTGGGGATAATGCTTATGCACAAGTATCCGCTGATGGCGTGTTGCCTGAAGATTCCGTTTTTGAAGAGCCTCTGCGCCGGTACGCCGGTGCGGTGCGCCGCGGGCGTGGCCGCGTCTACGGCGGTCGCGACGGCGGTTTCCTGGATTGCCGCGAAAGCCGTGATTAAAATCTTCCCGCCGGCGCTCGGCGGGAAATTCCCGGCGAAGTCCGGCGCACGCTGAAGCGCGCGCGGCTCCGGCCCGGCGCGCGGCCCGGTGCGTCAGCCGCCGTAGTGGCGGCGGCGTTCCGGCTGGGACAGGAATATCGCTTTTTTCACCTTGAACGAGTATCCGCGCAGCGGCATGGCGTCAAGCGCGGCGAAGAATTCCGGCGAAGGCGCGGCGCGTCCCGGCATTTCGATTTCGATTTCGCTGCCTTTGTACGTCAGCTGCACGTGTATCGCCAGCGCGCCCGGGTTGGAATCGGCGAGCGCGCCGATTTTCTTCATCGCGTCCTGCGCGTCTTCCCATTTCGCCGGAAGCCTGACGGCGAGCATGTCCGCGAAAGCGGGCACGCCGGCGTCGAGCGTGTAGCATTCGCGCGCGATGAACTGCAGTTCGCCTTCTCCCTCCGCGGCGCCGGGCGAGCGGCGGCGCGAGATTTCGCCGCAGATCATCACCGGCTTGTCCACTGCGGACGGCAGCCAGTTGTACTTTTCGAACACGGCTGAGAATGCGAGCGATTCCATGCTTGCGGTTCCGTCGTCGATTTTCAGCACCGCCCACGGGTTGAGGTTCTTGTCCGGCTTATTCGGATCGGGCTTCGGTATGCGAATCGAGCACGAGGACAGCATCCCGACGACACGCACGGGCAGCCTTTCGCCGCCCACCTCGCCTATCGCCGAAAGTTTTACCGTCGAGAAATCGTCTACCACCCTGTGGTACGCGCCGAGCGGATGCCCCGTCAGGTACATTCCGCACAGTTCGCGTTCGGCCTTGAAGTTCTCGACGTCCGGCAGCGGCGGAAAATCCTTGAATGCGGCGTCGGTCTCCGAAACCGCGCCGGGGTCGAGCACCGCAAACATGTCCGTCTGCCCGCTCGCCTTCTCCTTGGCGCGCTGCGCCGCGCGGCGCATGGCGAATTCGCAGTTCATCAGCAGTTTGTTGCGGTTCGTTTCCAGATCCGAAAACGCCCCGCAGCGGATGAGCGCTTCCAGGACGCGCTTGTTCACGACCGCCTTGTCGGCGAGGCGCGCGCAGAAATCCACAAGCCCCTTGTACGGGCCGGATTTGTCGCGCTCCTCCACTATGGCTTCCGCCGCGGCTTCGCCAACGTTTTTGACCCCGGCCAGCCCGTAGCGTATGCCGCCTTCCGCCGGAACAAAGCGCGCGCGCGAGCCGTTCACCGACGGAGACAGCACTTTCAGCCCGATGTCCGCGGCTTCCTGCACGAATCCGGGGAGCTTGTCGAAATTGCCGATTTCGGAGGAAATCTGCGCGCACATGAATTCGGCCGGATAGTGCGCTTTGAGATAGCCTGTCTGGTATGCGACCCATGCGTAGCACACGGCGTGCGATTTGTTGAACGCATAGCTCGCGAACGCGGTCCAGTCGTCCCAGATTTTGTCGATCAGTTTTCTCGCGGCCGCCTCGTCCTTCCATTTGCCGATGCGGAATTCCGCGTTTGCAAGGCAGCCTTCCACGAATTTGACCTTCAGCTCTTCCATCACGGCAAGCTGCTTCTTGCCCATCGCCTTGCGGAGTTTGTCGGACATTCCGCGCGTGAATCCCGCGAGGCGGCGCGACAGAAGCATCACCTGCTCCTGGTACACCGTTATGCCGTAGGTGTCCTTCAGCGTCTGCTCCATCAGCGGATGGTCGTAGGAAATCTTCTCCTTGCCCTGCTTGCGCGCGATGAAGTTCGGTATGTACTGCATCGGGCCTGGACGGTAGAGCGCGTTCATCGCCACAAGGTCTTCGAGCCGGTCCGGCTGCAAGAGACGCAGGTTGCTCTTCATGCCTTCGGATTCGAACTGGAAAAGCCCGGTGGTGTCGCCGCGCGAGAACAGTTCGTACGTCTCCTTGTCATCGTCGCGGATGGCGTCCGGATCCACGGTTTCGCCGCGGACTTCCTTTATCAGCGAGACGCATTCTTTTTCCACGGTCAGCGTCTTGAGGCCCAGGAAGGCCATTTTCAGAAGGCCGACAGGCTCCACGAAATGTCCGTCGTACTGCGTAGTCAGCAGGCTTTCGCCTTCTGTGGGCATCACCGGAATCGTGTCTATGAGCGGATCGCGCGAAATGATCACGCCGCAGGCGTGCACTCCGGGCTGGCGGATCGAGCCGTCGAGCCGCTGCGCGCGTTCAAGGAGTTTGTGTACTACCGGATCGCTCTCGTCGTCGGCGGCCTTCTTGAGATCCGCGCTCTGTTCGAGCGCCTTTTTGAAAGTTATCTTCGGAACGTCCGGCACGAGCCCCGCAAGGCGGTTCGTGTCCGCAAGCGGGTATTCCATCACGCGCCCGACGTCTTTTATCGCGCTCTTCGGGGCCATCTGGCCGAATGTGACGATGTGCGCCACATGGTCTGCGCCGTATTTGTTGGTGACGTATTCCAGCACCCTGCCGCGCCCGGCGTCGTCGAAGTCCACGTCTATATCGGGCATTGATATGCGGTCGGGGTTCAGGAAGCGTTCGAAGAGGAGGTCGAATTTGAGCGGGTCGACGTTCGTGATTCCAAGCGCGTATGCGACGGCGGCGCCCGCCGCGCTTCCGCGCCCCGGCCCCACCCATACGCCCATGTCGCGCGCGGCTTTGATGTAGTCGTGCACGATCAGGAAGTAGCCGGGGAATCCCATTTTGCGGATCGTCTCCAACTCGAACGAGACGCGCTCGCGCGTCTCCTTCGGCAGATCCTCCCCCCAGCGTTTTTTCGCGCCTTCCCAAACGAGGTGGTCCAGGTAGTCCGCCTCGAACTGTATGCGCTTCTGGGCGGGATCGTCGAACGGAGCGTACTTGGGATCGTCTTCGCTTCCGAATTCCGGCGGAATCGGGAATTTCGGCATGATCGGCTTGGAGTCGAGCTTGTATTCCTCGATTTTCTCCGCGAGCGCGACGGTCGCCGCCAGCCATTCAGGGTTTTCCGGGAACACGGCGCGCATTTCTTCCGCCGTCTTGAACCATTCCTGCCCCGTGTAGACGAGCCTTCCGCGCTCGTTCATGCCGGTGCGCACCGGATCGGAAAGTTTTTTGCCGGTGGACAGGCACAGCAGCACGTCGTGCGAATCGTTGTCGTCGGCGGAAAGGAAATGCACGTCGTTCGTGGCGATCACGTTGATTCCGAGTTTGGCCGCGATCTCCTTCACGCCCTTCGTCACGGCCCGCTGGTTGTTCCATACTCCGCCGGGGCCGGAATTCATCTCCGGATGGATTGCGCTCCGGTGCTCCATCACCTCCAGATAATAGTCTTCGCCGAAAACGTCCTTGTACCAGCGGGCGGTCTTTTCCGCCTCGTCCATGCGCCCCGCCGCCACCGCGCGCGCCACCTCCCCCGCAAGGCAGGCGGACGAAACCACAAGTCCTTCGGAGTGTTTCGCGAGAAGTTCGCGGTCTATGCGTGGATGGTGGTAGAATCCTTCGCACGCGGCCTTTGACATCAGCCGCACAAGGTTCCGGTACCCGGCCATGTTCTTCGCAAGCAGTATCAGGTGCGAGCGCGTCTCGTCGCGGTCTTTGCCGCGGTAGTCGCGGTTTGTTATGTACGCTTCGCAGCCGAGTATCGGCTTGACGGGCGGAAGATCGCCGTAGACTTTCGGGTTTTTCGAGCGGCATTCGTCGTAGAACGCCTTCAGCGCGAAAAGATTGCCGTGGTCTGTGACGGCGAGCGCGGGCATCCCGAGCTGCCTGGCGCGTTTCACGAGCGGCGCTATCTGGCACTGGCCGTCGAGAAGCGAATAGGTCGTGTGGACGTGGAGATGGACGAAATCCGGCATTGTCATGTCACATCGCGGCTGTGTGGTGGCCCTGGAAAATCCGCGAGAAGTTCACCCAGGTCATTGTAAGGATTATGAGAACCGCGCCCGCCGCGAGCGCCGCGGCGTCGAGCCGGGGATGCTTTGCGAGCTTCCCGCGCGCCGCCATGTACGCGGCGTAGAAAAACCATGTCGCGAGCGACCACATTTCCTTGGGGTCGAACTGCCACCAGTCGCCCCAGCATATCTCACCCCACAGCGCGCCGAGCGTCAGCCCCAGCGTAAGGCAGAAGAACCCCGCGCCCGCGGTGTCCCTCGCGCGCGGGCCGGTGCCCGGAAGCGCCGCGCGCAGCAGTATCAGGTACCCGGTCAGATATGATGCCACGTGCGGCACGAAAAGCGGGGACTGCAGGGCGGGCGGCAGCATCCGCGTCTTGAACGTGAATACGAAAGCGCACGGGAAAAGAAGCGCCGCCGCAAGGAACGAATCCGCGCCAACCGTGCGGCATTTCAGTTTTTTCGCGGAGTACAGCGTGAAAAGCGGAAGCGCGGCGGCCCCGGAAAGCATGAATTCCTTTATGTTCTTGAGAGGCGCTGACTTCCCCGCCGCCGCGTGCATTGCGGCGGCCGCGACCGCCGCCGCGGCTCCGCACGTGAAAAGAAACGTCGCGGTCTTGCGCGCCGCCGCCGAAGTCCGCGCGCAGAGCGAAGACGCGAACGCGGCCGCGAAGCATGCAAACGCCGATGCGGCGACCCAGCCTTCCGCTCCTGCCGGCGCGTGCATCAGGCGCGTCCTTTCCCGGCCCCGCCGCGAACCGCTTCCATGGCGGCGGCGAAGATGTCTTCGAGCGCGGCGAGCCTGCCGCGCCCGGACGTCCCGCACGCGAGTTCGCCTTCCGCGGGCGGCACGATCGCCACGCCGCGCCCGCGGAGCGCGGCGACGTTGGCCGCAGTCGCCGCGTTGTCCCACATTCCGCAGTTCATCGCCGGCGCCGCCACTATCGGCGCGGACGTCGCGAGAAGCGTGGACGTCACAAGGTCGTCGGCGATTCCGCATGCGAGTTTGGCAAGCACGTTGGCCGTGCACGGCGCCACTACGGCCACGTCGGCGTCGGCAAGTGCGATGTGGTCCGGGCGCCAGTCGCGCGCGGCGTCGAACATCTCCACCCCCACCGGGTTGCGCGAAAGCGTCGCGAACGTGAGCGGCGTCACGAATTCGCAGGCGGAGCGCGTCATCGCCACGCGCACGCCGCATCCCGCCTTTTTGAACATGCGGACAAGTTCGCACGCCTTGTAGGCGGCGATAGAGCCTGTCACGCACAGAAGAACCCGCGTTCCGTCCATTGCCGCGCCTCCTTCCGGTTCACATTCTTCCCGAACGCACGTCTATCAGGTCGCACAGCCGCCTGTAGGCCGTGTCGAGCTCGTCGTTCACTATCCGGTACATGTATTCGCCTGCCCGCGCCATTTCGCCGTCCGCGTTTTTGAGGCGTTTTTCAATCGTCTCCTGGGCGTCCGTGCCGCGTTTTTCAAGCCGCGCGCGGAGTTCTTCCATCGACGGCGGCATGATGAAGACGTCCATGTACCCGGCGCGCATCGGCGCGTCGGACGGGAGCGACGCCACGTAAGAGCGGACTTTCGCGGCGCCCGCCACGTCTATGTCGAGAATGACGGAATTGCCTTCCTCGAGGATCTCTTCGATCGGCGCTTTGAGCGTGCCGTAGTAGTTGCCGTGGACTTCCGCGTGTTCCAGAAACGCGTTTTCGGCGAGTAGCGTTTTGAAGCGCTCGCGCGACAGGAAGTGGTAGTCTATGCCGTCTTCTTCGCCGATGCGCGGCTCGCGCGTGGTGCATGAGACGGAATAGCCGATGTCCGGGTATTCCTGCAGGATGAGATCGACGAGGGTGGATTTCCCCGCGCCCGACGGAGCGGAGAGAATTATGAAAAGAGGTTTCGTTTTCATGGGAAGTGAAGCGTTTCGGTGTTTGATGGAAGTTTAGCGGTTTCGCCCCGGCTGTCAATCGCGAATGCCGGCTTCGCCGAGGAATTCAAGCGCCGCGGCCGCGGCCCCCGGGGCGTGGCTGTACAGCATCGCGTTCCAGCCGCGCGCGAGCGCGGCGTCCACGTTCTTTTGGGCGTCGTCGAAGAAGTAGATCGACTCCGGCGGCAGCCCGAGCCTTTCCTCCATTATCCCGTATATGCGCGGTTCGGGCTTGACCGTGCCTTCGTGCGAGGAAACCACTACGGCGTCCGCGGCGGACGCGAGCGCGCCGAAGCGGGGGAAGAAGTAGTCCGCCGCGAATTCCGCCGACATGTTCGTGAGTATGCCGGTCCGCCATCCCCTGCCGCGCAGATGTTCGAAAAGCCGCCTTGTCTCTTCGCGCGGATGCGCCCAGCTTTCGGAGTCCGCGCAGTATATTTCGTGCATCTTTTTTCCGTCCGGACGCGGCATTCCGGCTTCGTCGAGCATTCGCTCGTACATTTCCGCGCAGTCGATCCTGCCCGCGTCGAAAAGCGTCCTGTGGGTCGAGAATCCGCGCATGAGCGCTTCCATCCCGAGTCCGCTCAGCGCGGCTACGTTTTCAAGATATTCCGTCTTCGGGAATTCGGATATCACGCCGCCGAAGTCGAATACGGCGGCGCGGGGGGGGACGGCGGGATTGCCGTTTTTCATTCAAGTCCTGCCCAGTCTTTTACGCCGCGCACCACGGCTTTTGCCACTCTTTCGCGGCGTTCCGTGTCGAAAAACACCGCCTCCTCCCCTTCCGGGAGGTTCAGAAAATCTATTTCAAGAAGGCACGACGGCACCGCCGGGTTGCGGCACACCGCGTACGATGCTGTCTGCGCGCCTTTGTTCTTCACGCCCGGAAGAGCCGCCGCGACATGCTTCTGTATCGCCTTCGCAAGCTCCAGCCCGCGCCCGTTCGACGCGTATGCCACGGTGTGCCGCGCGGTTCTGGGGTCGGATTGCGGAGGGTTCGCGTTGTGGTGGATTGATATGAAAGCGTCCGCGTGCATGGAATACGCCTGGAGCGGTCTGTCGTAGAGCGCAGGGAACGAGTCGTCTTCGCGCGTCATGACCGTGTCGAAGCCCGCTTTCGCGAGTTCGTCGCGGATCGCCTTGGCCTGCGCCAGGTTCGCGTCCTTTTCGCACCATCCGTGCGGGGATCGCGTCCCCGTGTCGCTTTTGCCGTGGCCGGGGTCGATCAGGATTTTTATGGAGCCGGCCGGCTTCCCCGACGGCTTTTCGGGGAAACCTTCCGAAATGTCCGGCGCGGCCTTGCTTCTGTCCGGCAGGTCGCCGCCGCATTCGGCGATGCGCGACGAATCGATGAACGCGAAGCGTCCGTCGATCCATATCGCCGCGTTTTTCCCGTCTTTCATCGGCGCGCCCTGCACGGTGAAGCCTTCCGGCAGGAATGCGAGCGATTCGCCGTCGCCGGGAAGTGAGCGCACGCGGTTCATGAAGACGTTTGCCTTCGCCTTGTACGCGCGCCAGGGCTTTTCGACCCTTTCGTCGGCATCCGGGTTGGAAACCGGCGCCGGCGGAGGGATCGCTGCCTTCTCCTGCGGACCTGAAACGAAGAAGCTCCGTTCAAGCCGTTCGTCCCCCGAAACAAAGACGAGCGTGTTTGTCGCGCCGGGCGTCGTCCCGAGCATGGCGATGAACGCCCCCGTGCGGTACGGTTTTATCTCCGTTCCGTTGATTTCAAGCCGCGCCCCCGGCTCCACAGCGCCTATGCAGTGGCATTTTTCGATGCACGGCAGTTTCGCCCCCTGCGCAGGGAACGTTACGGCAATGCCGCACTGCGCCGTTTGCGGGAACGCGGCCGCCGCGGCCGAAAGAACGGCTGCGGCGGCAGATCGCAGAGCCGCGCCTTTCACGACACGGTCACTGCGGCCTGGCTCGTCCACAGTCCGTGTATGTTGCAGTACGCCGTAGCATGCAGCGTGCCGGACTTTGACAGCGATACGCGTATTTTCGCGCATGGGACGGTGCGCGCCGGACCTTCGTCCTGCGTGGCGGACTGCGCATGCGCGCCGAGTTCCACGCGGCCGAGTTCGATGGATACGCCCGAGCCTTCAGGAATATAGTGGAGTGCGATCCACGCTATGTGGTGCGCGGGCGTGTTGGGATGCGGGATTTCGCGTCCGACGGACACTTCCACGTCGAAAGCTTCGCCGGCTTTCACGCTTTCCGGTGCGGATATCGCCGGAACGTGCTTTTCCGTCTTCCAGTCCGCCGATTTTACGAATGCGCCGAGGTTCTGCATTGGTTTCTCCTTTTGTCTGATTCCGGGCAGGGCTGAATTATACAAAATCCCCCGCCGCGTGTCCAAGCGCCCAGCGGCGGGAGGGTGCGATTTTTTTCTTGCGGCATCCACTCCCCACTTGCAATCACTTGGTTTATGAAAAAATCATACCAAGGGGTCAGTGGTCGTGCAATGGGGCCGGCCCGTCTTTGTCGACTGGCTGAAAGAGAATATCCCCATTCCCCATTCCCCATCCCCCCACTCCCCATTCCCTATTGCCTAATCCCTCCAGCCTATTCCCTCTTCCCCATCCCCCATCCCCCTATTCCCTATTGCCTATTCCCCCGAAGCACCGGCGGCGGGGCGTCGGGTTTTTCGCGGCGCCCCGCCGCTTGTGGTATACTGCGCGCCGTACCAGAAATCTGAAACCGGAACAGGATCGTATGGAATACTTTCTCGAAAAACTCGGAACGGCCGGGGCCGTCGCGGCCGTGGTTCTGCTTTTCTCTCTTGCGATATTCATCCACGAATTCGGCCACTATCTCGCGGCGCGCATTCTCGGAATGAAGGTGGACGCCTTTTCAATAGGGTTCGGCCCGGCGATCTGGAAGAAAAAAATCGGCGGAATCGAATACAAAGTCTCCTGGTTCCTCTTCGGCGGGTATGTGGCGCTTCCGCAGCTCGATCCGGCCGGGATGGACAAAATCCAGGGCAAAAACAGCAAAAAGGACGGCGGTGAATCCGGCGGCGCGAAGGACGCATCCAGGGAGGAAACGCCGCCTCCGCTGCCCGACGCCCCGCCTTGGAAACGCATCATAGTGGCGGCGGCGGGGCCTTTCGGCAACGTCGTTCTCGCCGCAGTCATCGCCTGCATCCTTCCGTTCACAAGCGCGGAATTCGGAATGGCCGGCGCCACGGCGGGGAGCGTCCTCGCCGGATCGCCCGCGGACAAGGCCGGGATATTCCCCGGCGACAGGATAATTTCTATCGGCGGAGAACCCGTCTCCTCGTTCAACGACATCAGAAACCAGATCGCGTTTGCGGGCGCGTCGAAAACCGAAATAGAGTTCGAGCGCGCCGCGCGCGTGACTGTGGCCGTTTCCACGAATGCCGTGAAAGTCGCCGCGGACGGCGGCGGGGATGCGGTGGAAACGGTCCTTGCGCCGATCCTGACGGACGCCGCCGCGGATCCGTCCGCGCAGACGTCTCATCCCTCCCCCGCGCCGGCTCGGTCTGTCAGGCGCGCCGGGGATTCCACCGTTTCGTCGTTCTTCGCCTCCGGCAGGAACGTGGAATTCGACGGCGATCTTTTCCCAGTGCCTGAATGGAACGGCGGGGATCTGGCGCTTTCGTTCGAGCTTGCCGAAGGCGAAAGCCGTATTGCGAAGACGCAGATCGTCCCGCTCGCCGTGCCCGGCGGCGGAAGCGCGATAGGGATACTGTCTGTAGCGTCTAAGGCTCCCATGTGGATGGGATACCGCAATCCGGCCAAGCAGCTCGCGTGGGACTGCAAGAACATACTGCTCGTGCTCAAGAAACTCGTGACGCCGAAATCCGCCGGAAACACGGCGAAAGCGGTGTCCGGCCCGGTGGGGATCGGCAGGGTGCTCTACAAGACGGTGCGCAAGGATTTCTGGGGCGCGCTGGGCTTTCTGCGGTTCCTTTGCATAAACCTTGCGCTGCTGAATCTCCTGCCCATCCCGGTTCTCGACGGCGGGCACATCGTGTTCGCGCTTTTCGAGGCGGTGACGCGCCGCAAGCCGAACCGCAAAATCGTGGAATGGACGACGGCCGCGTTCGCGTTCCTTGTCATCGGGCTGATGCTGCTGCTCGTTTTCACGGACTCCAAACGCTGGATCGACGCCGGAATGGCCGAATCGAAGGCGCAAGAGGAACAGGTCGGGCGTTTCGTCACTGCCGAATGAGGCAAGGGGGTGTTGCATGGCGGACGCTTCTTTTCTGCATTTCAATCGCAAACCCACGCGCCCCGTTTCCGTCGGCGGCGTGAAAATCGGCGGCGGCGCGCCCGTGTCCGTCCAGACGATGACGAACGCCGATCCGCACGACGCCGCGGCGCTTTCCGCGCAGATCGCGCGATCCGCCGCGGTCGGCGCGGATATCGTGCGGCTGACTGTCCCGGACATCGAGGCCGCCCGTGTTTTCGGCGCGGCCCGGCGTTCTTCCCCGGTGCCGCTTGTCGCGGACATCCACTTTGACTGGAATCTCGCGATCGCCGCGCTCGAAAACGGGGCGGATGCGCTGCGCTTGAACCCCGGAAACATAGGCGGCGCGGAAAACGTGCGCGCCGTTGCGCGCGCGGCCGCAAAACGCAGGATTCCAATACGCATAGGCGTGAACGGCGGTTCGCTCGAAGCGGACTTGACTGCGAAATACGGCTCCGCAGTGCCGGAGGCGCTCGTGGAATCCGCATTGCGCCACGCGGCGCTTCTCGAAGCCGAGGATTTCAGGGATATCGTGATTTCCGTGAAGGCGTCGGACGTTCCGCGGACTCTCGCGGCGTACCGGCTTCTCTCGGCGAAGACCGGATACCCCCTGCATCTCGGCGTGACCGAAGCCGGAACGCTCGTCCCGGGTATCGTCCGTTCGTCGGTCGCGCTCGGCGCGCTGCTGATGGAAGGCATCGGCGATACGATACGCGTGTCTCTGACGGACTTGCCGGAAAAAGAAGTGCGCGCCGGTGTGGAACTTCTCCGCTCGATAGGATTGCGCGCGCCTGGCGCGTCGATCGTCTCCTGCCCCACATGCGGCCGCACGAAGGTGGATCTTTTCAAAGCCGCCTCGGAAGTGGAAAACGCCCTTGAAGGATATTACATCGCCAACCCTTCCGCGCCGCGCCCGAACGTCGCGGTGATGGGTTGCGTCGTGAACGGGCCTGGCGAAGCCAAACACGCGGATATCGCGCTTTGCGGCGGGAACGGCTGTTTTATCGCATTTTCGAAAGGCAGACGGCTCCCCGGCACGGTGGCGGAGCAGGACGCCGCGGCGACGGTTCTTTCGCTTGTGAAATCCTTCGGCGGCGCCGGATGCGCGTAGCGCCGCGGAGGGGGAATTTGGTATAATCGCTTCTTTTGAAGCCCACAGGAACGGAAAAATGGACAACCTTCTCGAAGAATTGAAGAAAAACGGACGCGAAACGGCGGAGAATCTCGCAAAGATGCTCCAGAGCACTCCCGCGGAAATAGAAGCCCGCATAGCGGAATATGAAAAGGCCGGCATAATCCGCGGCTTCCAGGCCCTCTTGAACCCGAACATGGTCGAAACGGACGACGTGCACGCCGCGATAGAACTGAAAATCCGCCCCGAGCGCGAATCCGGTTTCGGTTCGATCGCCGACAGGATATCCCGGTTCCCCCAGGTCGATTCGTGCTTTCTCATGTCCGGCGGATACGATCTGCTTCTTTTCGTGACGGGCAAATCGCTTCAGGACGTGGCGCATTTCGTGGCGGCGGAGCTTTCCACGATAGACGGCGTGCTTTCCACCGCCACCCATTTCATGCTGAAGACGTACAAGGATCAGGGCGTTGCAATGGAATGCCGCAACGGCGGCGAAGAACGCCTTTCCGTGACACCTTGAAAACGGAGCGGACATGAGAAGTTTCGTCACCGGAACCGTTCGCGACCTGCCGAAATCCGGAATACGCAGATTTTTCGACATTGTGGCGGATATGAAAGACGTGGTTTCGCTCGGCGTGGGCGAGCCGGATTTCGACACCCCCTGGCATATATCGCGCACCGCCATAGCCGCGCTCGAAAACGGCGCCACGCACTACACTTCGAACCTCGGAACGCCGCAGCTGCGGCGCGAAATAGCGAACTATCTGGACCGCCGGTTCAACGCGCGCTACGACTGGCGCAGCGAGATACTCGTCACCGTGGGCGTCTCCGAAGCGCTTGATCTCGTGTTGCGGGCGATATGCGATCCGGGCGACGAAGTCCTGTACCACGAGCCTTGCTTCGTGGCTTATCCCGCTGCGGTGAAACTCGCGCGCGCGGTTCCGGTTTCCGTGCCTACATACGCCGAAGAATCGTTCCGCTTGCGCGTTGAGGAGCTCGAAAAGCGCGTCACGCCCCGCACCAAGGCGCTGCTCCTGAACTTCCCGTGCAACCCCACCGGCGCCGTTCTCTGCGAAGAGAATTTCCGCGAGCTTGCGGATTTCGCGGCGCGCCGCGATCTGCTGCTGATTTCCGACGAAGTCTATTCGGAGCTGGACTACACCGGCGCATTCCGTTCGTTCGCCTCGATGCCGGAGATCCGCGACAGGCTCGTTCTGCTGAACGGTTTTTCGAAGTCCTGGGCGATGACCGGCTTCCGCCTCGGCTACGCGTGCGGGCCGCGCGAAGTGATCGACGCGATGATGAAGATCCACCAGTACGGAATCATGTCCGCGCCGACGCTTTCGCAGGCCGCCGGCGTGCGCGCCATGCGCGAGGGCGACGCGGACGTCGCGCGCATGCGCGAGGAATACCGCAGGCGCAGGAACTTTCTCGTGGCGTCGCTGAACGGAATGGGCCTTGAAACCGTCATGCCCGACGGCGCGTTCTACGTGTTCCCGTCGATAAAATCCACGGGGCTTTCTTCCGAGGAGTTCGCGCTGCGGCTTCTGAACGAGCATTCCGTGGCCGCCGTGCCGGGATGCGCTTTCGGCGAATGCGGCGAAGGCTACATCCGCTGCTCGTACGCGACTTCGATGGAAAATCTGAAAACCGCCGTGAAACGCATTGGCGATTTCTCCGCCGCGCTCGCGCGGCGCTGAACGCCGGAGGTGTGGAATGTCAAACGCTAGAATAAAGATGGCCAACCCCGTCGCCGAAATGGACGGCGACGAAATGACGCGCATAATCTGGGCTGAAATCAAGGCGCGCCTGCTCGAGCCTTTCGTGGAACTGGATACCGAGTATTACGATCTGGGCCTGCCGAACCGCGACGCCACAGATGATGCGGTCACGCACCAGGCGGCGGAAGCCGTGAAGCGTCTGCGCGTGGGCGTGAAATGCGCCACGATAACGCCGAACTTCCAGCGCGTCGAGGAATACAAGCTCAAGAAGATGTGGCGCTCCCCCAACGGCACGATACGCAACGCCCTCGACGGAACCGTGTTCAGGAAGCCCGTTATCTGCAAACGGCTCAAACGCTACATTCCCGGATGGACCGAGCCGGTGACGGTGGCCCGCCACGGCTACGGCGACCTGTACCGCGACGCCGAAATCCGTGTGGACGGCCCCGGCTCCGCGGACCTCGTCTTCAAGGGCGCGGACGGTGCCGAAAAGCGCGAGCGCATCTACGATTTCGAAGGCCCGGGCGTTTTGCAGGGCTGCTACAACAAGGATTCCTCGATCCGCAATTTCGCCAGGTCGTGCTTCGAATTCGCGCTTTCCGAAAAACGCGACTTGTGGTTTTCCACAAAAGACACGATCATGAAGCAGTACGACGGGCTTTTCAAGGAGACTTTCGCCCGCATGTACGAAGAGGAGTACAGGGAACGCTTCGAAAAGGCCGGCATCACGTATTTCTACACGCTGATCGACGACGCCGTCGCCCGTCTCGTGAGGTCGAACGGCGGCATGGTGTGGGCGCTCAAGAATTACGACGGCGACGTCATGAGCGACATGGTCTCCGCCGCGTTCGGATCGCTTGCGATGATGACGTCCGTGCTCGTTTCCGCCGACGGATGCTACGAATACGAAGCCGCCCACGGAACGGTCACGCGCCACTACTACAGGCATCTGAAGGGCGAAAAGACTTCCACAAACCCCGTCGCCACGATATTCGCCTGGAGCGGCGCGCTGCGCAAGCGCGGCGAAATCGACGGCACTCCGGATCTCTGCCGTTTCGCTGATTCGCTTGAAAAGGCCACGCTCGGCACCATCGAAGCGGGAACCGTCACGGGCGACCTCGCCGCGCTGATGGATCCGCGCCCGGAAGCGGTCGATACCAACGCGTTTCTCGACGCCGTAGCTTCGCGTATCGCCTGAGCGCGCCGCCGCGCGCCGGTTCAGCGCGCAACAAGAAGTTCGTCCCAGCGCGTCGTGGCGCGCGGTGAGAGTTTCGAGCGCTTCATCCGCCATGCGGACTTGCCCGGGATTCCCGCCGCCGCGCTTGAAACGGTGCTTTTGCCGAAACGCGCGTTGATTGCGTCGACCGCCTTGTAGAGCGCGGTGTTCCTGCCGCGCGGCCGCGTTCCGGTTTCGAACAAGTCGCCCTGCGCGGGCGTCCCTTCCCGTTCCAGGCCGAAAAACACCACGCCCGATTTGCGGTAGCTCGCCCCCTCGCAGAAAAGGGCGGCCGAATCCTTGCGCAGGGCGGACAGGATTTCGTTCGTCGCGTTCGTCGGGCGCGGGAACATCACTGTGCGCTGCACCCACGTGTGCCGCTCTGCCGTGCCGATCTGCGCGTATGCGTTGCAGCCTGCCGCCGTCATGCCGCGGGTGCGCAGCTTTTCAGCCGCCGACGAGGCGAAATACGCCAGCGATTCGGCGAGCGCCTCGGCCGATGTCACGTATTCCCCGAAAGTGCGCGAACAGGTCAGCGACTCCGGATCGGCGTCTTCGCCGCGTTCCGTTGTGCACGGAATCCCCCGCAGCTCCATCGCCGTGCGCAGCGCGGAAACCGATCCTGCCGCCCGGATCGATTCGTCCGGCATGTCGCGCAGCTCGAGCGCGGTGAAGATTCCGAGCGACCGGAATTTCGCGGCGAGCCGCCTTCCGATTCCCCAGACTTCCTCCACCGGCAGTTTTCTCAGGACTTCCGAAGGGTCGCCCCTTAGCACGAATACTCCGCCGCCGGTCTTTTTCGCCGCGTGGTTCGCTATCTTCGCGAGCGTTTTCGTGGCGGCGAAACCCACTCCGCACGGGATGCCCGTCCACTTCAGGATTTTCGCGCGGAGTTCCGCGCCGTATTTTTCAAGTTCGCTGTCGCCGCACGGCGGTTCGATGAACGCCTCGTCGATGGAATACTGCTCCACGCGCGGGGACGATTCGCGCAGTATCGACGCTATTCTGCGCGAAAAATCGGCGTACAGCTCGTAGTTCGACGACCGGAAGACGATTTCGCCGCTTTTCTCCCTGTCGCGCAGTTTGAAATACGGCGTGCCCATCGGTATCCCCAGCGCCTTGAACTCGTTGGAACGCGCCACGCAGCAGCCGTCGTTGTTGGAAAGGACGGCGACGGCGCGTCCAGCAAGCGAAGGGTTCACGACCCGCTCGCAGGAGACGAAGAAATTGTTGCCGTCCACCAGTCCCGTCATAGTTTGTGTATGGCCGCGGTCACGCGCCCGAATATCTCGAGCGTCCGCGCGCCGGAAAAACGTATGGCGGGGTATGCGGGATTCGCCGGCTCCAGCCAGACCTCCCTCCCCCGGCTGCGGAATCTTTTCACCGTGAACTCGCCGTCCACGCTTGCTACTGCGATGTCTCCGTCCGCCGGTTCCAGCGAACGGTCCACCACTATCAGGTCGCCGTCGAATATCCCGGCGCCGTTCATGGAGTCGCCGGCCACGCGCAGGAAGTATGTTGCGGCGGGACGTTTCACGAGATAGGCGTTCAGATCGAGCGGCGGTTCTTCGTACTGTTCCGCGGGACTGGGGAATCCTGCGGCTACGGAGCCTTCTATTTTCGCTGTCGTGTCCATGTGCGGCGTATAGGTGGATTTCGCTGTAAAGGCGTTTCTGCCGGCGCGAAGTATACTAAAAACCTGCCCGCCCCGTTCCCCGTTCCCCCTTCCCCGTTCCCCGTTTTCAGTGCACCCGGGAACTGCGGCCATAACAGACCCAACCGTGCGCCCGTCCGGGAAGGCGCATTGCGCTCGCGCTGTCGCATCGCTCGACAATC
>CACYEO010000021.1 GCA_902773475.1 uncultured bacterium
CGGCTACAATCTTCCGCCGGCGGTGCAGGGCGGCGACATCTCGGAAAGCCCGTACGAGACGGAAGAGGCTCCAGAGGCGACGATGGCTGACAAGGTCGCCGCCTACGAGCGGAAACTTCTCGAAGAGGCCCTTTCGAAGCACGGCGGCAACCAAAGCGCCGCCGGGCGGGAACTTGGCATATCGCCGCGCATGATGTGCTACAAGATGAAAAAAGCTGGCATAGGACAAATGACATGGACAAAATAATAATTCTCGACTACGGTTCACAGTACACGCAACTTATCGCGCGGCGCGTGCGCGAACTGCATGTGTATTCCGAAATCGCACCATGCAGCACCACTGCGGAAGAGCTCCGCGCCATGAAGCCGAAAGGCATCGTATTATCGGGCGGACCAAACAGCGTGTTCGAAAATGGCGCTCCCGGCATAGACCGAGGGATCTTCGAACTTGGAATCCCCGTGCTCGGCGTGTGCTACGGAATGCAGCTGATGTGCCAGGAACTGGGCGGCGCGGTGCAACCTGGAGAGCAGCGCGAATACGGCAAGACTGAAATGGATGTTCTGCCAGGCAACGAACTTTTCAAGGGACTGCCGGACAGATTCACCGTCTGGATGAGCCACGGCGACCGCGTCTCTTCAATCCCCGCAGGATTCAAGATCTCTGCGACTTCGGCGAACTGCCCATACGCGGCTGTGCGCAACGAAGAGAAAAAATTCTTCGGCTTGCAGTTCCATCCGGAAGTCGTCCACACGGAACACGGCAGACAGATTCTCGCCAACTTCGTGTTCCTCGTATGCGGGTCGAAAGCGGACTGGCAATTGACTTCCTGGATCGAAGAAACGGTGGAAAAGCTGAAGCGTCAGATAGGAAACGACGAAGTCGTGCTCGGTCTTTCCGGGGGAGTGGACAGTTCGGTCGCGGCCGTTCTCCTGAACAAGGCAATCGGGCCGCGTCTCCACTGCATATTTGTAGACAACGGACTTCTCCGCTGGCGCGAAGCGGAGCAGGTGGAGGAGATGTTCGGCAAGAACCTCGGGCTCGACCTTACAGTGGCGCGCGCCGCGCAAAGATTCTACGACGCGCTGAAAGGCATTTCCGAACCGGAGGCGAAACGCAAGGCGATTGGGAAAACATTCATAGATGTCTTTGCCGATGAAGCGCGCAGGTTCAAGCACTGTAAATTCCTCGGGCAGGGCACGATCTATCCTGACGTGATTGAAAGTTCGAACGCGGCCAACGGGCCGTCGCGAACGATCAAGTCGCATCACAACGTAGGCGGGCTTCCACAAGACCTGAAATTCGAACTGTGCGAGCCCCTGCGCGAACTTTTCAAAGACGAAGTGCGCGCCGTAGGCCGCGTGCTTGGAATGGCGGACGAACTGATCGACCGTCAGCCGTTCCCCGGGCCGGGCCTTGGCGTGCGCATTCTCGGCGAAGTGACCGAAGAGAAAGTGCGTCTTCTGCAACAGGCCGATCTGCGCGTTCAGGAGGAAGTCGGGAAACTGCCGAACTGCAAGTCGATCTGGCAGACATTCGCCGTCCTGCTGCCGGTAAAATCAGTAGGCGTAATGGGCGACCAGCGCACTTACGAATATACCTGCGCAATCCGTTCCGTGGAATCGATCGACGCAATGACCGCAGATTGGACGCGTCTGCCTTACGAAACACTGGCTGCAATATCCAACCGCATCATAAACGAAGTGCGCGGCATCAACCGCGTGGTATACGATATCTCATCCAAGCCGCCTGCAACGATTGAATGGGAATAGCACACCGTCATTTCTTCAAATCCGCCCGGCCGGTACGACCTTGACGAATTTCGGACGGTAGGATTCCCAGTCACACAGCATCCGCTTTCCGAGAGGAGAAGCGGTTTGCCGGACGTGTTCGGACAAAAGATCGCGGAGACGGCTTTCATCCTCCGAGCCTGTCTCTACCATCGCAAGATCTACGGAGTCGAGGTTGCAATTAAGGTCGAAGTCCCCTTCGCGGTCGAGCACGTATGCGATGCCGCCTGTCATGCCTGCCGCGAAATTGACGCCTGTCGGGCCGAGGATCACGGCAACGCCGCCTGTCATGTATTCGCAGCCGTGGTCGCCCACGCCTTCGACCACGAGCGTCGCGCCCGAGTTGCGTATCCCGAAACGCTCGCCCGCCTGCCCGTTGATGAAGAC
>CACYEO010000022.1 GCA_902773475.1 uncultured bacterium
ATCGCTCTCGACTGCGCCTCTTCCGAATTCTACAAGGACGGCAAGTACGACTACACCTGGAAGGAAGGCAAGAAGGGCGCCAAGCGCACTTCCGCCGAGCAGGTGAAGTACCTCGAAGGTCTCGTCGCCAAGTATCCGATCGACTCGATCGAAGACGGCATGGCCGAAGGCGACTGGGACGGCTGGGTCGCCCTGACCAAGGCGATCGGCGGCAAGTGCCAGCTCGTCGGCGACGATCTGTTCGTCACGAACGTGAAGTATCTTGAAAAGGGCATCAAGCTCGGCGCCGCCAACTCGATCCTCATCAAGGTCAACCAGATCGGCTCGCTCTCCGAAACGCTCGACGCCATCGAAATGGCCCACCGCGCCGGATACACCACGGTCACATCCCACCGCTCCGGCGAAACCGAAGACGCGACGATCGCGGATATCGCGGTCGCCACGAACTCCGGACAGATCAAGACCGGTTCGATGAGCCGCACCGACCGCATCGCGAAATACAACCAGCTCCTCCGCATCGAAGAGGAACTCGGCGCGAAGGCCGTCTACGGCTACAAGAAAGTCCGCTGAACCCGTTTCGCGGACTGAAAGGAAAAGGAGCCCGGGCGTTGCGCCCGGGCTCCTTTTTTGCGCCGCCGCGGACTGTTCAGGGCCGCGCTTCGCGCGCCGCCGCCTCTTCCCTGCGCGCGCGCAGGGCTCGCGCCACGTCCGGCACGGCGGCAAGAAGACTGCGCGTGTATTCCGTGCGCGGATGCGCGAAGACTTCTTCGGCCGGGCCGCTTTCCTCGAACAGCCCCGCGTGCATCACGCACACGTTGTCGCACACGTTCCGCACCACGGCCAGGTCGTGCGAGACCAGAATCACCGATATCCCGAGACGTTCGCGCAGATCGCGCACCAGATTGAGTATGCGCGCCTGCACCGACACGTCGAGCGCCGAGACGGGCTCGTCCGCGATAAGCACCGACGGCTCCGCGGCGAGCGCGCGCGCGAACGACGCTCTCTGGCACTGGCCGCCGGAAAGTTCGCGCGGATACTGTTCAAGCACCGACGAGGCGAGCCCCGTGCTGTCGAGGAGTTCGGCGATTCTCGAAGCGCGTTCCTTCCTGCCGAGTTCCGGCCTGTGCACCGAAAGGACTTCTTCCAGCGCCGCGCGCACTTTCATGCGGGGATTCATCGACCCCGTGGCGTCCTGGAAAACCATCTGCACCGAACGCCTGTAGCGCGCTCTCTCTGCGCGGGTGAAGGCGGAAATGTCGCGTCCTTCGTAGAGCGCGCTTCCGCCGGAAAAAGGCAGAAGCAGCGCAAGAGCCTTCGAGAGGGTGGATTTGCCCGAGCCGGATTCGCCCACTATTCCGAGCGTTTGCCCTTTGTCGAGCGAGAACGACACTCCGCGCACGGCTTCGAAAACCTTGCGTCCGCGCCTGTAGGCGACTTTGGCGCCGCGCACTTCAAGAAGCATCGCCGGATCCTCCGGTGAAAGGATGGAAGCAGGCGCAACGCGCGCCGCCGCAGTCTGTCAATGGCGGCGCCGACGCCGCGCATTCCGGTTTCGCGCGCGGACAGCGCGGATGGAAGGCGCAGCCGTCCGGCCAGGCGTCCGGCGGAGGGACCGTCCCGGGAATGTCGCGCAAAAGCGCGCCGCGCGGCGCGTCGAGCGCGGGAACCGCCGCCAGCAGCCCTTTCGTGTAGGGATGGCGCGGGGCGGAAAGCACCGTCTCCACCGGGCCGCTTTCGACTATCGTCCCGGCGTACATGACGTTTACGGCGTCCATCCGCCCCGCCACGAGGCCCAGATTGTGCGTGATCAGCAGGACGGCCGTTCCGTTCTCCCGCGCGAGCTCATCGATGAGATTCAGGACTATGCGCTGGGTGGTGACATCGAGCGCTGTCGTTGGTTCGTCCGCTATCAGCAGATCCGGCTCGGCCGCGAGCGCCATTGCAAGCGAACACCGCTGGCACTGCCCGCCTGAAAGATTGCACGGATAAGAAGCCGCCGCCCGTTCCGGATCCGGAAGCCCGGTTCTTGCGAGAAGTTCGACTGTCCGGCGTTTTTTGTCCCTGCGCGGGAAGTCCGGCGGAAGCGCTTCTTCGATCTGCGCGCCGATTCTCATGACCGGATTGAGCGATCCTGACGGATCCTGGAATACGTATGAAACGCCGCGTCCGCGCAGACTGGCGAGACCCGGAGACGATGCGCCGCCGGAGAAGGATCTTTTCGCTCCGTTGAAGGATATCCGGCCATCCGTTTCAGACGAATCCACCGGCGGCAGGCGCGTTATCGCAAGCGACGTGAGGGATTTGCCGCAGCCTGATTCTCCCACTATCGCGACGCGTCCGCCGCGCGGAACCGCGAAAGAAACGTCGCGCACCGGTTCGGTGCGCTCCTCCCCTTTGCCGAAGGCGATGCGCAGATTGCGTATTTTCAAAAGCGCTTCCACGCGCTACGCCTTTCTGTCCATCAGCGAGCGCGCTATCGCGGCGAGCGGCTCTGCCGGTCCGGGAAGGCCTTTGAGCGCCGCGAGGGCCGATTCGGTCGCGGAGCGCGCAAGCGCGCGCGCTTCGTCCGCGCCCATCACGCGCAGGCATGAAAGTTCGTCCGGATCCGCTCCGCTTTGCGCAGCGTCAAGCAGATCGTCCTGCAGCTGGAACGCAAGGCCGAGCCGCGCGCCGTAAGCCGCAAGCGCCGAGACCGCTTCGCCGTCCGCGCCGGCGGCGATCGCGCCGGCCTTGCAGGCGGCCTTGAAAAGGTCCCCTGTTTTATGCTCGAAAACGAAATCCACAGTTTCGCGCGACGGCGATGCGCCGAAGAGAATGTCTTCCACCTGTCCGCGCACCACTCCGGTTCCCGCTTCGCCGAAAGTCTCCAGAAGACTCGCAAGCGCGCCGTGCCGCTTTTCCGGCGTGTGCGCGAGTGTCGCGAACGCGAGCGCCTGCAGCGAATCGCCGGCGAGCGCCGCCGTGGTTTCGCCGAACTTCGCCCATGCGGACAGCCGGCCGCGGCGGTAGATGTCGTTGTCCATGCACGGCAGATCGTCGTGGACGAGCGTGTAGGAATGCAGAAGTTCTATCGCGCAGGCGGGGAAAAGCGCGTCCCCCGCCGCGCCGCCCGCCGCTTCCGCCGAAGCGAGGCACAGTATCGGGCGTATGCGCTTGCCGCCCGCTTCCACCGCGTGGCGCACCGCCGCAGACAGCTGCGCGGGACGTTCCCCGGCCGCGGGAAGGATGTCGTCGAGGAGCGCGGTTTCAATCCACGTCTTGCGCTCCGCCATGTACGATGCAAGGTCGAATTCCGCCATTGTCTTTCCGTGCGCGGCCCGGTTCAGTTGATGTCGCCGTTTCCGATGTCGCCGTCGCGCTTCGCGGCTTTTTCCCACTTGTAGTTGGAAGGGAATACGCGCGACTGTACCACGTGCCCGTCCATTATCGCGCGCACGATGACTCCGCTCGAAGCGGTTCCGGACTTGCTTGAAGTCATTCTGAACCCTCCCCTGCCGCGGCGGCGGTTGCGGATGCGCCTTGTGGATTTCGCGGTCGCCCCGCTGAACTCGATCGTGTTGGAAGTCGGCAGCCCGGGTCCGTACACGTAAGGCCCGAACTTCTGTTTGCCGGCTATTTTGTAGTGCGTGCTTCCGCCGCCGTACGAACCGGTGATTTTGTACACTTCCAGCTCGATGCGCTTGGTCACGCCTTTCGGAGGCGTGCACGTGAGACGGGCGGCGTAATTGTTCGTGCGCGTGACGGACTTGGTTGCGGACCGAGAACCGTAGCTGCGCAGGCGGTGGATGCCGGAGCCGCCGCTGTTGCGCGTGTGGGACGTCGAACTTTTCAGTTCCACCGTCAGCATCACCGGCATTGGTTTGGCTGCGGCGGGGACTGCCGCGTACGCGCCGGACACGGCGCAGACCGCGGCGAACGCCGCGGCGAAAAAGACGGATTTCTTCATTTTATTTTTTTCCTTTCGCGCAGTCTGCCGCCAGATCCGCGTTTTTCGCGGCGGCTTCCCACTTGGGATTGTGCGGTTCGGTGATCGCGCGGATGACTTTGCCGCCCGAAATGGCGCGGACTATTATGCAGGACAGCCGCCGCCCGGTTTTGGTTCTTTCAGTCCGGTTTCTGCGATGGTTGCCGCTCCTGACCGTTTTTACAGAGGACGAGTATTTCGGGGACGTCGCCGAAAACGCGTGCATGGCGGGATGTCCCTTGCCGAAAGTGTAGCGTCCGACGATTTCCGGGCCGTCGATCTTTTCCGGGCCGGGATTTTCGCCGATTCCGCGCGATACGAAATACACCTCCACGAAAACGTCCATCGTTTCGCCCCGTCCGGTCATGCCCATTATCCTTCCGTCGACGGTCGTGGCGGAAGTCGATTTCTCCGTCATGTTCCTGCGGAAGCTCAAACTCGTTTTTTTCGTTCCGGAATGTTTGCGCTCCACGTTCTGCTTCGGCGCGTCGAGCGATATCGTGACCGATCCGGCGGACGCGGCGAAGGCGGCCGCGGCCGCCGCCAGGACGGAAAGCGATCGGAGAATGCGTTTCATTTGTTCCCCTCCCCCGGCTTGAACGAATCCTTCAGCGTCACTGTGCGGTTGAAAACGAGCCGCGAATCGCATGTGAAGTAGCCGGTGCGTTCGAACTGGAAATGTTCCCCAGGCTCAGCGGCGGCGAGTGAAGGCTCCACGTAGCCGTATGCGGTTTTCAGCGAATCTGGGTTGAGATGTTCAAGGAAGTTCTCCGGGCCGTCCGCGAGCGGGTCTTTGTCCGAAAAGAGCCTGTCGTACAGGCGGAACTCCGCTTTGACGCCAGATTCGCAGTCCACCCAGTGGATCGTCCCTTTGACTTTCCTGCCGTCGGCGGCGTTTCCGCCCCACGAATTTTCGTCCCATGTGCCGCGGATTTCGGAAATGTTCCCGTCATCGTCTTTGACGCAGCCCGTGCACTTGAAGATGCATGCGCCGCGCAGGCGCACTTCGCCGCCGGGCGCCATGCGGAAGAATTTCTTTTCGGGTACTTCCATGAAATCGGAGCGGTCGATCCATATCTCGCGGCCGAACCTGACTTTGCGCGTCCCGGCCGATTCGTCGAGCGGGTTGTTCGGCAGTTCCGCGTCCCGCGCTGGGCCGTTCCAGTTTTCGATTACCACCTTCACCGGATCGACCACCGCCATGCGCCGCGCCGCGGTGCGGTTCAATTCTTCGCGGACGCACCACTCGAGCAGCGCGGGATCGCTTTCGCTTTCCACTTTCGAAACGCCCGCGCGTTCGCAGAATTCGCGTATCGCGCCGGGCGTGTAGCCCCTGCGCCGCATCCCGCACACGGTCGGCATTCTCGGATCGTCCCATCCGTCCACGCGCCCTTCCTCCACCAGCTGGCGCAGGAGGCGCTTGGACATGACCGTGTGCGTGATGTTGAGCCGCGCGAATTCCCGCTGCTGCGGGCGGATCTTGACGCCGTTGCGCACGACAAGCAGTCCCATTTCGTCGAGCCTGTCCACCACCCAGTCGTAGAGCGGGCGGTGGACTTCGAACTCGAGCGTGCACATGGAGTGCGTCACGCCTTCGAGGGCGTCTTCGATCGGATGCGCAAAATCGTACATCGGATAGATGCACCATTCGTTGCCGAGATGGTAGTGCTCCGCGTGGCGGATGCGGTAGATCACCGGATCGCGCATGTGAATGTTGGGCGAAGCCATGTCGATTTTCGCTCTCAGGCACCACTCGCCGTCCGCGTACTTTCCTGCGCGCATTTCGCGGAAGATTTTCAGGTTCCTCGCGGGATCCGTGTCTCGCGAAGGCGACGGCTTTCCGGGCTTTTCGGGCACTCCGCGGTATTCTTTCCATTCCTCCTGCCCCAGGTTGCAGCAGTACGCCTGTCCGGCCTCGATCAGCTTTTCGGCGATGCCGTACATTTTGCCGAACATGTTGGAGGCGTTGTAGAATCCCGGCTCCGCTCCGTCGCCCTCGCCGCTCCACTCGAAACCGAGCCAGCGGATGTCCCGTTTTATGTTCTCGGCGAATTCGTCGGACTCCTTGGCCGGATTCGTGTCGTCCAGTCGCAGATGGCATTCGCCGCCGAAAAGCGCCGCCATGCCGAAATCCACGCAGACGGCCTTCGCGTGGCCTATGTGGATATAGCCGTTCGGCTCGGGCGGAAAGCGCGTGACGACCTTGCCGCCGGTTTTGCCGCCGGCGACGTCTTTTTCGATCCATTGGCGCAGAAAGTGCCTTGAAGTGGCGGATTCTGCGGATGCCGTGGAAGTCTCGTCTTTTTCGTTCATGGTCTGTTCTTGGATGTTCGCTGTAGGAGCGGCGCGTATTTTACCACAACCCGTTCACCCGCGCCAATGCGGAGTGGACGCATCTGCGGTTCCGGGCTTGCTTCCCGCAGCCGTCCGCATAGACGTTCCCTTGTTGTCGGACGCTTGTTGTTGTTCAGGCAATCCGCGCTTCTAGAATTCTAGAAACCATAGGAATCTAGAATTCTAGCCTAGGCGGGCGCGAGACATTAGACGCGAAACGCGAGTAAATTCTGTCTAAAAAATAGAACTCAAACACCCAAACACTTCCCTCCCCAACCGTGCGCCTGTCCGGAATTGATTATGCCAGCAGATATTCATGCGCCGGTACAACCTTTATCGTGCGGCCATCGATATTCACGATGTCGGACTGGGAACGAGTCACCAGAATGCATTCCTTCAGCCCGAAACGCTTCATGGCGCAAACGGCTCCGCCGAACTCGCGATCTTCGTTTTCAGATGAAAGCTCCCATGTCGCCTGCACGGCTTCAAAGGAGCCGTCGCGGCGTTCGACGACAAAATCGCATTCGGACAAACCGGCGTCGTCGGCGAAATACGACAGTCTTCCGCCGTTGCCCAGCAGTTTCAGGAAAACCAGATTTTCCAGTTTGTGCCCCATGTTCGCCGCGTCATTAGGCGAAATTGCGGATACAAGCCCTGTATCGCAGGCATATACCTTTTTCGGATATGACATCGCCGCCTTGGGAGAATCGGCAAACCGCGGCAGCCTCCGGAGAAGGTACGTCTCCTCGAGGTATGAAAAATATTCCAAAACGGTCGAAGGGGAATTCACGCGGATCGGTTCCTTCAGCCGGCTTGGCGACACGCGGCTGCCCGCATGACCCAGCAGATACGCCGCAAGCGCCCTGACCGGCCCGCTGTCGCGCAAATGGTAGCGGACCACTATGTCGCGGTAGATTATATCGTTGAAAAGCGCCTCGAGCACCTCACGGCGGCGCGTACGGACATACGCGGGGAAGCCGCCGCATGAAAGGTATTCTTCAAGAGATCTCCCCGACGGCTTCTTTTTCGCATAGCGCAGGAACTCCGCATACGAGAAGGGGTACAGCTCGACATTCAAGTGACGCCCGGTAAGTTTCGTCCCGAACTCCCGGCTGAGCATTTTCGCATTTGAACCGGTCACTAAAACCTTCCGGCCCATGTCTATGCACCCGGCCACAAACCGTTCCCATCCAGGTACATCCTGCACTTCGTCCAATATCACCGTTTTTGCGCCCATGTCGCGCAACACGGAATCAAGCAATGCGAAGTCTGATGTCGAAAATGCGCTTAGGCGCAAATCGTCGAAATGGACGGACGCTGCGAAATCCTTGCGCTTCTCTGCCCACTGGTTCAGCAATGTGGATTTTCCGGAGCGCCGCACACCGGTCACGATTGTCGCGAATCCGTCTTCGCACACCAGGTCCGGCAGCGCATCGCGGATCATGCCGATCCGTTCGCGCCGGGACGCCGTCTGTTCTTCCACGGCAAATTTGATTTCGCTGGCTTTCATTCTGAAACCCCTTTCCGACGGGCGGTATTGTATCAACATTCCGCCGGCAATGCAATGATCATTTCGCTGCTGCCGAAAACATGGGCGCATCTGTGTTTTTCACCAGATTTCCTGTGCCTGAACCAGAGTGTATGAAATATCTTCACCGGCACGTTTCCAGCAGGCGGCACCCTGCCAACCCAAACACTCAAACACTCAAACACTCAAACACTTTTTCCCCCGGTGCTCAAGTAAACCGCGGCCATAACAGCCCCAACCGTGCGCCCGTCCGGGAAGGCGCATTGCGCTCGCGCTGTCGCATCGCTCGACAATCGCAAGATTG
>CACYEO010000023.1 GCA_902773475.1 uncultured bacterium
CGAGCGCGCACCAAAGGAAAGTTGTTTCAAACAGTTGTTTCCCATAATCAAAAAGCCAGATGGTGAATTATGCAAATGCGCCCCAAATTGCAGGCAGGCTTCAGCGGCGGCTTGCAAATACCAAATGGCGGTTGTATACTTTCCGCACGCCAACCGGCAATTGCAGCAAGACTTGGCAAATGGCAGAATCAGCTGGCGAAAAAACAGAGCTGCCCACACCGAAAAAACTGCGCGATGCGCGCAACAAGGGGCAGGTGTGCACGTCGAAAGACATTGTTTCGACGGCGATACTTGTCGCACTTTTCGCCGTCCTCGCATGGACCGGAATGGAACTGTCGTACGATTTCGAAAACATGATACGGTTCCTCTCCGGCAGGGTGGCGGAAAACGACAACGCCGCAGTCAGGGAAGCTTCCAAGCACGCCGCGCTGGTGATCTGCAAGCATTCGTTCATCGTTGTGTCCGTGGCGGCGGTGGTCGGCATCGCCGCGAATCTGGCGCAGATCGGATTCCTGTTCACGTTTGAACCGATAATCCCCAAGCTCGAAAAGCTCAATCCGGTGGAGGGGGCGAAGAAGATATTCTCGATGAAGAACCTTTTCGAGTTCTTCAAAAACATACTCAAAGTGTGCTTCCTCGGGTACCTCCTGTACAAGATAATCAAGGCGAGCGTTCCGGAACTGCTTACGATGTGCTACGGCGGAGCGGACGACATTCTGCCGTGCCTGCGCACGATGCTGAAGCGCCTTGCCGTCTACGCGGCTTTCGGCTATATCATAATCGCGGTGGTCGACAGGATTTTCCAGGGGCGCAACTTCACCAAGCAGATGATGATGACAAAAGACGAAGTGAAGCGCGAATACAAGGAAATGGAAGGCTCCGCCGAAGTGAAACAGGCGCAGCGGCGCTTCCGGGACGAAATCCTCAACGGCGAAGACCCCGTGAAAGCCACGAAACGCTCGAGCGTCGTAGTGACCAACCCGACCCATCTGGCCATCGGCGTGCGGTTCGCCCCCGACGAAGCCCCGTTGCCGCAGGTTACAGTCGCGGCGGAGGGGCGCATCGCGAAAATCGTGCGCGAAACGGCCATGCGCGAAGGCATCCCCGTGGCGGAAAACGTGGAACTTGCGCGCGCCCTCTACAAGAACACCAAGAGTGGAGACTTCATCCCTGCGAAATTCGCCGAGGCTACGGCTGAAATCCTCAAATGGGCGAAAAGCCTGCAGGATGCAAAGCGCGAGGAAGAGGAACTCGACGACATATCCCTCGCGCCCGCGATGGTTCCGGACGACGATTTGCATGAAAAAACGCCCGACATCACGGAGGACGGTCTTACATGACTATAGAAGAGCATTACAAGACTCTGGCGCCGAAGCTCACGAACTGGCTCGTGTCCACTGGCTCTCCCTACCACGAGGCATGCGACATCGTGCAGAACACCTTCCTTAAAATATGGAAGATGCGCGACGACCTGCAGGACAACGACACGGCGGTTTCGGGCCTGGTATTCACCATCGCACGCAATTTACGCAAGAACATGCACCGCGACGACAGGCATCTGGTGTTTTCCGACGAACCGCCGGAGGCGATAGCCGAAGACCACGCACAGGAGGACGGCAACGACTCGGAATACCTGCGCAAACGGATTTCGGAAGCCCTGTCGCAGCTTGCCCCCAACCTGCGCGAGACGTTCACCCTTTTCCAGATCGGCGACATGTCGGTCAGGGAAATCTCCGCGCAGACGGGCGTTTCGGAAAATCTGGTGAAAGTGCGCATCCACAGGGCGAAAGAAAAATTAAAGACGCTTCTTTCGGATTTGCGTGTAACCTTTTAGCCCGATGCGTGTATTCCACGCGGAAAGGAAATACGACATGAACATTTCGATAACAGGAACCAACACAGCCGCGCCGCTTGGATTCGAACCGGCGCCGCCTGCGGAAAAGAACCGCAGCATGCAAAAACCGTGTTTTTCGGTCACCAACGCCCCGAACGACCCGGAGGCTGCCGCCGCCGCGGCGATTCCGGAATCCGCTTTAGCGAAAGACGACGCCCTCGGCAAACTCTTCGCGGCGGCGTTCAATCTGCCCGCGCCGCCGATGCCGGCGTTCGGCGGATAACCGCGGCGTTCAAAACGTCCGGCTTCAGCGCATTATCGCGAAGCCGGGGTCTTTACTGTCGATTTCACAGGGCGAAAGACCGCACAATTCGTGCGGGAACACGATCCAACCGTCGCCATCCTCGATTTCGAAATAATCAGGTTTGCCGGCGGTTTCGTTTTTTCCGGGTTTCCAGTGGACGCACGCGATTTTCACATCGGCCCCGAGCGCGGAAAATTTCGCGCGGACGGCCTCGGCGGTGCGACCGGTGTCGAATACGTCGTCTACGGCGAGAACGCGGTCTCCGCGCTTCACCGAATCGAACAGCTCGCCGGCGAATTCGAACTTCACATCCCCGGCGCTCCCTATCGCGCCGTACGATCCGCATTTGAGGGGCGCATGGCGCATCTTCCACCCGCGGCAGGCGAGATATTCATGCACGGCCGCTGCCGGAAACGCGCCGCCGCGCCAAAGCCCCGCGAGAAGGTCCGGTTTCCAGCCCGACTTGAATATCTTTTCCGCCAGGCGCCATGCTTCGCGCAAGTAGGTGTTTGCATCGAGATAGGTTTTCGCCGTCATTTCCCGCCTCCGGGATTCTCGCATTCGAGCATGAAAGTGCAAGGACCGTCGTTCAGCAGCGAAACCTGCATCGATGCGCCGAAACGTCCGGTTCCGACGCGCTCCGCGCCAAGCGCCGCCCGGAGCGTCTTCACGCATTCAAGATAGAGCGGTTCGGCGGTTTCGGGCCGCGCGGCGGTCGAAAACCCCGGCCTGTTCCCGTGTGAAAGGTCCGCGTACAGCGTAAACTGCGAAACGACGATGATCGAGCCGCCGACGTCGACGACCGACCTGTTCATCGCGCCGGACGCGTCTTCGAATATGCGCAGTTTCAGAAGTTTCGAGCACAGCTTCTCCGCCTGGGCCGGAGTGTCTTCCGGCGCGACCCCGCAAAAAACAAGAAGCCCCGGGCCTTCGAACGACGAAACGGTTTCGCCGTCCACCGCCACAGACGCCCTTGCCGCACGCTGCACGAGAAATCTCATTCCGCAGACCCTCCCGGAGCTCGGGCGCTCTCGACTTCAAGCCAGATATCCTGCAGGCGGCGTATCGCATCGTACGGATTTTCCGCAAGGCACACGTCGCGCACCACGGCGAAATTCACCGCGCCGGCGGCGAGGACTTCGCTCAGATTGCCTGCGTTTATTCCGCCTATCGCAACCGTAGTGAACGGCGCGGCCTTTACAATCTCGCCGGCGGTGCCGGGGCCGAGAACAGGATCGGGCACGGCCTTGGTGGGCGTGCGGTACACCGGGCCGACCCCGCAGTAGTCTGGATTCGCCGCGACCGCGGCGCGGGCCTGCCCGGGACTGTGCGTGGAAAGGCCGAATACGGAAAGCTCCGAGAAGCGCGCGCGGGCTTCGGGGACAGGCATGTCGGTCTGGCCCAGATGGACGCCGTCCGCGCCGCATTCCACGGCGGCGGCGGGATCGTCATCGACTATGAACCGCGTGGCGCTGCCGCGGACGACGGACGCTATTTCGCGGCCGGCCGCCACAATCTCCGCGCGTGTTCCGGGTTTGTGCCGCAGCTGTATGTAGCGCAAACCCGCTTCAACCGCCGCCTCCGCGCAGCGCACGTAGGAGGTGCGCGGGTTTGTCATTACAAGGTAAAGTCCGAAACGTTCCATCGCAGGGCGCTTTTTCAGGCCTTCGACACGGAAATTTTCGCTTCGTGGCCGTTCAGGGTCGCCGGCTCGGCGGAAACTTCGCCGAAAGACAGTTCCACGGCGAGCGTTTCCCCGGTAACGTATGCGCGGTGCGCCTCTATCGCGGCGGACAGCTCCGCATCGCACTCTACCGCTATGCGGATGCGCTGGACGACTTCGTAGTCGGCGGCTTTGCGCATGGCCTGTACGTGCGAGACGAACTCGCGCGCAAGACCCTCGGCCACGAGTTCAGGCGTGAGCGCCGTTTCTATGCCCGCCACGACCGCGCCGGCCGCCGCCACCACAAGTCCGGGCTTGGGCGTGCGCACCGCCGTCGCGTCATCCGCCGTTATCGTGAAACCTTCGCATTCCAGAGGAAGCGATTTCGCGGCGGCTATGGCGGCGGCTACGGCTTTCATCTTGGGACCGCATTTCCTGCCGAGCGCGCGGAAGTCCGCCTTGTAGGAAACGTCGCAAAGGTCGCGTTCGTCTTCCGCGTATTCCACGCGCTTCACGTTCAGCTCGTCCTTTATGAGATCTTCAAGGCCTTTCACATCGCCGCCGGCGATTTTCACGCAGGCGAGCGGCTGGCGCACTTTCAGATCGTTGTCCGCGCGCAGGCGGCGGCCAAGTTCGACGACGGTCTGCACGTCCGCCATGCGCTTTTCGAGCGCCGTGTCGCGCACGGACGAGTCGGAAGACGGGAAATCGCACAGATGCACGGATTCGGGATCGCTTTCGCCTTTGAGGTTGCGGTATATCTCCTCGGCCACAAACGGCGTGAACGGCGCGGCGACCTTTGACAGCTGCACAAGAACGTAGCGCAGCGTGCGATATGCGGAAAGCTTGTCGCCGTCGTTCTGCGACTTCCAGAAGCGGCGGCGCGAACGGCGGATGTACCAGTTCGTGAGATCTTCGATGAATTTCACGAACGGACGCACCGCCTTCTGAAGATCGTACGCATCCATCGCGGCTGTAACGTCGGCCACGAGAGTCTCCATCGACGAAACGATCCAGCGATCCAAAACGTTCCCGGCTTCAAACGTACCGGCGGCGCCGTCCGCACCGCCGGCAAAGGACGGCTGCAGCACTTCGGCGTCATCGAATCCGTCTACATTCGCGTATGTGACGAAGAACGAATACGCATTCCACAGCGGAATCATGATGTCGCGCATCAGCTGCTTCACGCCGTTCTCGGAGAACTTCAGATTCTCGGCGCGCACGACGGGCGAATAGATCATGTAAAGACGTATGGCGTCCGCGCCGTAGGTGTCGAGCATCTTCATCGGATCCGGATAGTTCTTCAGGCGCTTCGACATCTTCTTGCCGTCTTCGGCCAGGACAAGCCCGTTGACGACGACGTTTCTGTACGGGGATTTGTCGAACAGGCACGTGCCGAGAACCATGAGCGTGTAGAACCATCCGCGCGTCTGGTCGAGACCTTCGGCGATGAAATCCGCCGGGAAGAAACGCGATGCATCGCCTTCTCCCATGTAATGGTTTTGCGCATACGGCATGGAACCGGACTCGAACCAGCAGTCGAGGACTTCAGGAGTGCGGCGGTACGTCTTGCCGTCCTTCTTTATCACGATTTTGTCTATGTAATGCTTGTGGAGATCCGTCACTTTCTCCCCGGAAAGCTCCTCGAGCTCCTTGACGGAACCTACGCAGATCATGTCGCCGGGATCGGCTTCGTTGATCCATACAGGAATGCAGCTGCCCCAGAAACGGTTGCGCGATATGTTCCAGTCGCGCGCTTCGCACAGCCAGTTGCCGAAACGCTTTTCCCCCACGTATCCCGGAGTCCAGTGCACGGCTGAATTGTTCCGGGCCAGGCGTTCGTGCAAATCCTCCACGCGCACGTACCAAGCGTCTATCGCGCGGTAAACGAGCGGAGTGTCCGTGCGGTCGCAGAAAGGATAAGAGTGGACGATCGTCGCCTGGTGGACGAGTTTGCCCTCCGCCTTCAGGCGCTTTATTATATCCTTGTCGCAATCCTTGCAGAAGCGCCCTTTATACTCGGGCACGGCATCGGTGAACGCGCAGGCGTCGTCGAGAGGATCGGCGAAAGCGGATATCCCCGCTTCGCGGCAGACGCGGAAGTCGTCCTCGCCGTACGCAGGGGCTATATGCACAAGCCCCGTGCCGTCGGCTGTCGTGACGTAGCCGTCGTTCAGCACCTGGAACGCGCCTTCCGATTCCTTCACGGCGAAATACGGGAATATCGGCTCGTAGCGGATGCCTTTCAACGCCGTTCCCTTGAACTCCGCGATGATTTCGCACTGGCCGTCCTTCTTGAAGACGGATGAAAGCCGCGCTTTTGCGAGCACGTAGACCGGTGCTTCGCTGTCGCCAAGATCTTTCACCGCGACGTAGTCGATATCCTGGCCCGCGCAGATTGCAAGATTCTCCGGCAGCGTCCACGGCGTGGTCGTCCATATCAAAAGATAGACGGGGGAGGGATTTGCGCGCAGCGCGTCTATCGCTATGGATTCCGGCACGGTCTTCACGCGCACCGTGACTGCCGGATCCTGAACGTCCTTGTAGTTGCTTCCGGCCTCGAAGTTCGAAAGAGGCGTGGAAAGCTTCCAGGAATACGGCATTATGCGGTGGCTGCGGTATACGCGCCCCTGGTTCCACAATTGTTTAAACACCCACCAGACCGACTCCATGAAGTCGCGGTCCATTGTTTTGTAGTCGTTGTCGAAATCGACCCAGCGCCCCATTCGGGTGACGGTTTTGCGCCATTCGCCGGTGTATTTCAAAACCATCGAGCGGCACTGCTCGTTGAATCTGTCTACGCCGGTCTCTTTGATTTCATGGGCGCCGGCTATGCCGAGGGCCGACTGTGCGAGAGCCTCGATAGGCAGTCCGTGGGTATCCCATCCGAAACGACGCTCGACATATTTGCCGCGCATCGTCTGGTAGCGCGGAACTATATCCTTGATCGTCCCGGCCAGGAGATGCCCGTAATGCGGAAGTCCTGTTGCGAAAGGGGGGCCGTCGTAGAATCTATAGCGCTCTCCGCCCTCGTTTTTCTTCAACGATTTCTCGAAAATCGAATTTTCCTTCCAGAAAGACAGGATTTTCTCTTCAGTCGCCGGAAAGGCCACTTTGTTCGATACAGGTTTGAACATGTCTCACATCTCTTTCGATGTCGGTTGTTCCGTTTTTCGGAAGGAGAAAGTATACCACAACAATGCCGCCTGCGGGGTTGAGCATTTTCGAGAGCAACCGATAGCTATCGATGGCGATCGACTGCAATCGAAG
>CACYEO010000024.1 GCA_902773475.1 uncultured bacterium
ATCCAGTTCCAATGTTGCCAATTTCCAATTGGGAATTGGTATTGGCTTTGGCAACATTTCCACATTGGCAACATTTACAAGTGTTTGGGTGTTTGGGTTTTGGGTGTTTGGGTTGGGAACCGGGAATGCCGCAAGAGGTCTAGGGTTTCATGTTTCCAGGCTTCTAGCACGCCGGGGCCGCAACCGATGTGGTATACTTGCAGCATGTTTTTCCGCAACCGCAAAACAGGCGGCTCCGCGCCGCACCGCGCGGGCTTCACGCTGATCGAGCTGCTCGTGGTGGTGGCCATGCTCGCAGTGATGGTGTCCGCCGCGGCGGTGAATGTCATTTCCGGCACTTCCTCCGCCAAAATCAACGCGGCCGTGCGCGGCGTGGTGCAGATGACGCGCTTCGCCCGCACAATGGCGCTGCTCAAACAGCGTCCCGTGCGCGTGACGTTCCATTCCACCGGGAAAATCGACCTCCAGACGGAAAGTTCCAACTCCATCCCCGGCGCGGATTCCGGCGATTCCGGGATCGGGCCGCTCGCGGCGCCAGTCTCCGGCGGCGCGAACGCGGACGGCGGCGAAGACGGCTCGTTTTCGCGGCCGGCTTTCACAGTGGACGGGAAAGGCACCGGCGACGGCGACGGCAACGGCGAGGAAGAAGACGGCGCAACGGACGGCGGCGAGGACAAATTCGCGTCGGACGCCGAAAAGAAGGAATGGGACGACGTCGAATTCTTCGTGGAGATACTCGACGAAACCGGGAACGTCCTTTCAGACGAAGAGATCGCGGAAAAGAAAATACCCGGCGCGTCCATCGGCGAAACGGAGCCTGACGCGAACGCAAACGCGGACTCGGACTTCTCCGGCGGATACGCCGGCCCGGCGAGAACGGTTTCCGTAGTCTACGAAACTACGGGCCGGTGTCCGTCGTTCCGCGTGGGCGTGCGCAGGAAAGACACGGATTCGCAGTTCAGATACATAACCGTGGACCGCTTCGGGCGCACGAGGGTGGAAGATCCGGAGGAACGCCGGTGAACAGACGCGGTTTCACGCTGATCGAAGTCATCATCGCCACGGTCATACTGGCGTTCGGGCTGACTGCGATACTGGGGAGTTTCAACCAGTGCCAGAGGGCGATGTCCGGCTCGAAACGCTTCGAGACCGCGCAGTACGTGCTGGGGCTGGGGGAAATGCTGCATCCCATGCCGGAGCCGGACCAGGTCACGGACGATCCGCAGGACAACGAACGGCTGAACATACCGGCGGAGTCCGCAACGTCCATCGCCGACGATCTGGGGATCGAACTTTCATCGCAGCGCAAGGAAGAACTTTCCGACTACACTTTCGAGCGCAGCGTGGACAAGATCGAAGAAGAGGATCTTTCGCGCAACGGCGGCATCTACACCGTGCGCACCACGGTGCGCTGGGAGCTGCGCGAACGCAACCCGCGCGAAGAGACGGTCATAACCTTCTGGCGCAAGAAATAGGCCGCGCGCGCCGCTCCAGGACGAGGAACGTCTCGAAACGGGCCGTGCGCGGAAACATGTCGAACATCTCCGCCGACCCGACCGAGTAGTTTTCCAGAAGCGGCGCGAGATCGCGGGCGAGCGTCGCGGGATCGCACGAAACGCACATTATCCGCCGCGCGCCGCATTCCGCGAGCGCCCGCGCCACGCCCGGCTCGAAGCCGCCGCGCGGAGGATCCGCCACGACCGTGCTTTCCGGCCGCACTCCCGCCCTTTCCAGAAGCGCGGCCACGGGCCCGGCCTCGAACCTGGCGGAGATTCCGTTGCGCGCCGCGTTCCGCCGCGCGCATTCCACCGCCCGCGCCGATATTTCAAGCCCGGTCAGCGCGGGGGCGCGTCCGGTCTTCAGCGCGGCCTCCCGCGCGCAAACTATCCCGAAGGAACCGGCGCCGCAGTAGAGATCCACGAGCGGCGCGGACGGCGTTTCAAGACAGCGGTCCGCCACGGCGCGCACGAGGGCCGCGCCAGTCGCGGGATTCACCTGCCAGAATCCGTCCGCCGCCACTTCGAACTCCGCCCCGCAGACGGTCTCGACAAGCGGCTGCGCGGGCGGCGCGCCTCGCGACGTCCACCACACCGTCCCGTCGTGCGGCGTGAAGCGTACCGTCACGTTCCCGCCGGGGCGGAAATCCGCGAAGACCTTCCGCCGGACCTCCGGCATCGCATCCGCGATCTGCGGCAGGGCCAGCGGACACGCGGGCAGGTCGAAAACGCGGTGCGACGGCTCGATCATGTAGCCGAGCGCGCGCGAGCCGTCCGGCGCGAAACCGGCGTGCAGCACGGTCTTGTTCCTGTAGCGCAGAGGCGAAGGGGATGGATGGACCGCGACCGGGACTGCGATTTCCGCGCCGGCCGCGCGCGCGGCCTTTGCGAGAAAATCTTCCAGCTGCGATTTCTTCGCGGCGATTTCGGCTTCGTACGAAAAATCCCCGTAGACGCAGCCCGGGACCCCGGATGCGGGCGTATGCGTCCTGTCCGGAGACGGCTCCAGTATCCGCGCGGCGCGGCATTTCACGAAACTCTTTTTGTCCAGATACGGCTCCGCCGCCACGCGCTCTCCGGGGAGAGCGCCGGAGATGAACGCCACGCGCCCGTCGGGCGCGCGGGCGATGGCGTCTCCGCCGTAGGCGCATTTCTCCGCGACCGCCTCGAACGGGGGAGGGAGGGGCCTGCGCGCGCATGGCGGCGCCGCCCTGCGGAAGCGTCTTTTCACTGCGGCTTCTCCGCGGACGCGCCGGAGCCGGGCTGCGCCAGAAAGCGCATCACGGCTTTCAGCGTCTCCCAGATTTCACGCTTGGCGGAGACGAGTCCGGAGCCGTCCGACGAATCGAACCGGAGGATGTAGGAAGGATGAAGCGTGCATATCGCCGGGATTCCGTTCCAGACATGCCACTGGCCGCGGCGCAGGCGGCGCGCGGGAAAGACCGCGGCCGATGCGGGCGTCGTCAATACGACGATGCAGCGCGGCGAAACCAGGCGTATCTGGTTTTCAAGGTGCGGGAGACACGCATTCTGGCATGCGACCGGCGGCGGCGCGCCGCCGGGAGTGCGGCATTTGCAGATTGTCGTCAGGAACACGGAAGACCGGTCCAGACGCATCGCCGCGAGCATCTTGTCGAAGAAATCGCCGGCGCGCCCCGAAAACGCCAGTCCGGATTTTTCGTCGTCCGCCCCGGGAACGTCGCCCACGAACATCACCTGCGGCCTGACGGCGCATCCCTGTCCCGGCACTGCGCGGGAGCGCGTGGAATGGAGCGGACACGCCGTGCAGGACGCGATGCGCGCATCGAGCGCGGCAAGCGTCTGCGGCGGCGTCCGCGGAGACGCGTCCGGCGCTTCCCGCGCGTCCGCGCCGCGCGGAGC
>CACYEO010000025.1 GCA_902773475.1 uncultured bacterium
GCTATGGCGCGCACGCGGTGCGTTATTCCGCGCGACGCGCCGACGACCGAAATTTCGAAAAACGATTCCGGGGCGTAGCTGAGGTACGTGTTCGCGGTCAGGCCGATGGAGGTGTTGCCCGTGCGCGAGGAAAGGTCGTTCCAGTCCTTGAACGGACCGAACGTGTTGGAGAACGCGTCCGTGGGCGCGGTGCTTTCGCGCTCCTGGATTATGGCGTCCGCGATTTCCTCGGCGTCGTCCTGGTCGCCGATCCCGGGGACGGAAAGAAGCACGTTGCGCGGGGCGGCGTTCACGTTTATCTTGCCCGTCCCGAAAACGTCGAAGAAGGAACCGAGCGGGCTCACGCGGATCCAGTCGTCCTCCTTGTCGTCCGGGTTCAGCACTCCGCCGGAAAGGAGAACGGGATGGTCGCGGAACGCCTTCACCATTTCCAGTTCGCGGATGTCCGCGATTTCGCCGTTGCGCGCCTTGTGGGGGACGTCGAGCGATTCGTAGTATTCGCTCTCCGCGCCGTTGCGTCCGGTCGACAGGTCGTCGGTGTCGCGCCAGTCGCTCCACGAGTCCACGATCTCCTCGCGGAGTTCGTCCATTTCCTCCGGGATGCCCGCGCGCGTGAGAATGCTGTCCCATATCTTGTCGTAGTTCGCGTCGCCGCCGGCGTAGAGCATGTTTATGTTCCACTTCGCCTCGAGCGGCTTGATCGACACCGTGACCGTGCCGTCTTCCGGCTTCTCCGGGTCCACGGGGATTGCGCCGGTCGAGGCTGCTCCGCCGCGCTTGAGGGCGCGTTTTTCCACGAGCCAGCGGTCTTTTTCGAGAAGTTCGGCGAGATCTTCGTCGGCGACCGCGTCGGACACGTTCGGGTAGTCGGCGAGGAGGACTTCGGCTATGGGGATTCCGGCGGCGGTCAGGTGGTCCACGTGGGCGCGCCTGCGCACGTACACGTTCACCTTCATCTGCAAAAGCGCGTCTGTGGCGTAGCTCATCACCATTATGGACATCACCGCGATGAGCCAGATCGCGAGTACGAGCGCGCTCCCGCCGCGTTCTCTGCGGCGGTTTCCGTTGCGCGTTCTGGAAAGGCGAATCATTCGCGGCGGAGTATAGCAAAATTCCGCCCGGCGGCTTGCATCCGGCGGGGCGGATTCCGCGCGGTTCAAGTTTCGGCTTGATTCCGCGCGGTTTCTGCGGTAATATAAGCGAAAACTTTACCCCAAAAAGGAGATTGACGATGAACCGGTTGATGTTCGCAGCAGTATGCGCCGCGGTTGCGGCGACGGTCGCGGGTTGCCGCTACGGCAAGCAGGCTGGCGGTGTCGGGGACGACGCGTCCGCGGCAGACGAAGCCTCGCTTCTCGCCACAGGCGAAAACACCGACGACGAAACGGTCGGATTGGACGACACGGATGCCGAGACTTCCGACGAGATGTCCCTTGAAGGCGCGACGGATTCCACGCGTCCCTTCTCCGAGTATCTCTCGCCTGTCGCGGGCGCGCAGTTCGCGCCGGTCTATTTCGGCTACGACTCCTCCGCGTTCCCCGCTTCCGAAGCGTCCAAGATCGAAGCGGTCGCGCGCGATCTCCAGGAGAACGCCAAGCACGTGGTGGTGATTGAAGGAAACTGCGACGAACGCGGCGCCAACGAGTACAACCTCGTGCTCGGCCAGAACCGCGCCATCGCGGTCCGCGACTACATGGTGCGCCTCGGCGTCTCCGCCGACCGCATCCAGACCACGAGCTTCGGCGAAGAGAAGCCGGTCGATCCCGGCCACGGCGAAGCCGCCTGGACGAAGAACCGCCGCGGCGACTTCTCCCTCTACACCCGCTGAAACGGCGGCGAAGTCAAGGGCGCGCGGGATGCCGCGCGCCCTTGACCGTATGGTTTTCTACGCAAGCGGATCATGGACTCCTCCATGCTGTCTTTCATTTTCGATTCCGCCGGAATGGGGGAATGGGTTCTTTTCATGGCGATCGTGCTGATCGTCGTGGGGCCCAAACGCTTGCCCGAAGCCGCGCGCAAACTCGGCAAGATAATGTCCGAAATCAAGCGCGCGGCGCAGTCGTTCAAAGACGAAGTGATGAAACTCGACGAGCCTGTCGAGGCAATCCGGCGGGAAATTCCGGACGAAACCGGCGACCCTCTCGACGATTCGACTTCCGGCGCGGAAGACGGCGAGTCTTCCACGGAGGAGACTTACGGCCCCTACGGTCTGCGCGACTACCATTATCCTGACGGCTACAGCGAACCCGGCGGTCCGGAAGACGACAGCGATCCGGCGTCGTACGAGGGTGGTCCCATCGACGATGTTCCCGCCGGAACCTCCGCCGGGACCGAAGGCGGGGCGAAGGCGGCGGAGGCCGCGCCCGACGGCGAAAAACCGAAAGGCGCGGCGGAATGAGCGATCAAGCCGGAGCAGCCGAAGAGAACTTCGACCCGCCGCGTCCGTTCCTCGAACACTTGATGGCGCTGCGCAGCTGCCTTGTCGGGGCTGCGGTTTCGTGGGTGATATGCTGCCTTGTGGCCGGCGTCTTTTCCCCGGCGATAATAGAATGGATGCAGTCGCCGGTCAGCAAGTACGAGGCGGCCAAGGCGATAGAGGCGGAAAATTCGTCCGCCGCATGGTCGGACGCCGTCCTCGCCGCGGCCGCGGCCGATGCGCGGCTTATCGCAAAAGAAGAGACGGCGGAACTGGCGGCCGCGCTCGGCGGCGGCGTTCCGGCGGCGGAAGACGGCAGCGGCGCCGGCGGCGTCGCGGAGTTCAGGAAGAAGATAGATGAATCGCTCGCCAAGGCGCGCGAGGACGCGGCGAAGGCGAAGGAGGCCGTGAAAGCGGCATCCGAGCGGCTCCAGGATGCGGAATCCAAGCGCGTGACGATCCAGGGCTTCAAGGTCACGAGCGGATTCACGCTCATCCTCGAAGCCGCGCTCTGGGGCGGTACGGTGCTGGCGTTCCCGTTCTTCCTGTACTACATTCTGAAGTTCATATTCCCGGCGCTGCGCGACAGCGAGCGGCGCGTGATAATGTGCTGCCTCGCCCTTGGATCGTTCTTCTTCCTGGGCGGAATATGGGTGGCGTATTCGCAGACGCTGCCGCTTGCGGTGGACGTATTGATGGGATTCAGCGACTGGATCGGGCTGTCCGTGCGGATCGTGGAAGTGAGCGATCTGTTTTCGCTCGTCCTGAAGGCCCTTGTCGCGTTCGGACTGGTGTTCCAGCTGCCGCTGATAATTTTCACGCTCGGATGGCTCGGCGTCGTAACGTCCGCCACCCTGCGCAAATTCCGCCGTTTCGCGATAGTGATCGCGTTCTTCTTCGGGATGGTTCTCACCCCCCCGGATCCGATGTCGCAGCTTGTGATGGCTCTGCCGCTGTGCATCTTCTATGAAATCTGCATCTGGCTGATACGCCTGCGCGAGATATTCCGCGAGAAGAAGGAAAAAGAAGGCGCCGGGGCGGCGAAATGACGGGTTCCGCCTCGAAGCGCCGGTTCAACCCGTACGCGACCGGCGCCGTCTCCATCCTCGCGGCGGTCGCCGCGGGCACGCTGCTCCTGATGGCGCCGTTCTCGCGCGCCGACTGCAGATGGGGGGATTTCTCCGATTCGCTGTTCACCGCGTTCTCGGCGGTTTGCGTGACGGGGCTGAGCGTAATCGACGTAGGGTCGGAGCTTTCGCGCTGCGGTCTTGCGATAATGACCGCTCTCGTCGAAATAGGCGGCCTGGGCTATATGACGTTCGGCACGCTCCTGCTGGTGGCCGTGGGGCGGAAACTTTCCATGAGCGACGAATCCACCGCGCTTACGGCCTACGGAAGCGAAGACATAAGAGGCGTGAAGAGCCTTCTCGTGCGGACGTTTCTGATAACCGCGGCGGTGCAGTCCGCAGGGATCGTCACGCTATGGTCTCGTCTTGCGGAAGCTCCGCCGTATTCGGCTCGCGCGCTTTGCGACGCGTCCGCCTGGGGCAAAGCCGTTTTCTATACCGCCATGGCGTGGAGCAACGCCGGTTTCGGGCTTGAGCCCGACAGCCTCCGCTTCGCGGCGCACGATCCCGTGATCTACCACACGTGCGGGATTCTCGGAACCGTCGGCGGTCTGGGATTCCTCGTCGTCTACAGCCTCGCGACCTTCCGGCGCGGGGCGCGCGGCAGGAAACCGCACGCCCGGCTTTCGCTGCACGTGAAACTCGCGCTTTCCGTGTCGTTCACGCTTCTCGCCGCCGGGACGGTTCTTTTCGCCGTCCTCGAATGGAACCATTCGCTCGCCGGATTCGGCGCGGCGGACAAGATAAGCCTTTCCCTGTTCCACGCCGCCACGCCGCGCACGATAGGACTTTCCGTGCTGGGCGTGGAGGACATGACGCCGGCGACGGTGCTTCTGAACGATGTTCTCATGTTCTGCGGCGCCTCCCCCGGCTCGACCGGAGGCGGCGTGAAGACGACAACCATCGCGGTGCTCGTCTGCACGCTGATCGCCATGTGCAGGGGGCGCGACGAGACCGTGATCTTCAAGCGCCAGATAAACAACGAAATCGTGCGCGAGTCGATCGTGATATTCTTCCTCTACGCCGCGGTAGTGTTCCTTGCGACGGGAATCCTGCTTGTGACGGAATCGCCCGGGCCAGGCTCGTTCGGCAGGTATCTTTTCGAAGCGGTCTCCGCTGTTTCCACGACAGGGCTTTCCATCGGCGACACCACGGCTTCGCTTTCGCAGGCGGGGCGTGTCGCGATAATGGCATGCATGCTTTTCGGCAGGCTCGGGGCGCTCTCGATCGTGTTCATGATCGGGCGCGGCCAGAAGCATTCGCGCATCCGCTATCCCGCGGAAGAATTGATAGTGGGATAGCGCGTCCGGCAGGCCCGGCGCAACCGTCCCCGCGGCCGCGCGGGTCCAAACACTCAAACACTCAAACACCCAAACACCCAAAAACCTAAACACCCTCTCCATCTTCCTCTTGCAAATTGCGCGAAATTTTCCCGCATTGACAAAACGGAAATTCTGCTCTAAAATATCTGTCGTGACTTGCGGAAGCGGTGCGTGCCGCTTGGCAGTCTCCAAGGGTGTGCAGGAAGACGAAAAAAAGCGTTTTCCCGTGCATGCGGAAGACCTCCGCCGCCCCTGCCGGCCATGACGGCAGACGGTGCATCCCGGTAGTCGTATCATGGGAGAAACAAGGATCAGAAGATGGATATCTATGTTGGCAACCTTGCGTATGCCACAACTGACGAAGGACTCCGCACCGCGTTCGCGGCCTACGGAGAAGTGACATCTGCACGGGTTGTGACCGACCGCATGACCGGTCGCTCCAAAGGATTCGGCTTTGTCGAAATGCCGGATCGCGAACAGGCGCAGAAAGCGGTCGACGCCCTCAACGGGCAGGAACTGGACGGACGTCCGTTGAGAGTCAACGAATCGCAGCCCAAACCACGCGAAGAGCGCGGCCCGCGCGGCGGGTTCGGCGGCGGCCGCGGCGGCTACGGCCGCGGCGGATACGGTCGCGGCGGATACGGCGACCGCGGCGGATACGGCGACCGCGGCCCGCGCGAAACGCGCTGGTGATCGCCGGCCATTCCGCGCAATACGGGCGCGAAGCGGACTTCCGCTTCGCGCCTTGCGTTTATTTGCGCGCTTTCCCGCAACGCCGCGGCGTTTTTCCGCCGCGGCGCGCACTTGACATACCTACCGAAAGGTATGTATACTTCGCGGCGTTTTTTCCTCCGGAAGGCAGAAAAAGATGAAACTTAAAATCAGAGAGTCGATAGACAAGATCAAGACGTTTTCGCGCATGTTTGTGGAGCGTCCCCGGTTCGCAATGGTCATTGCGGTGACGCTGACCATCGGCGGCGTGATGTCCATGCTCTCGCTTCCGATTTCGCAGTATCCGCAGCTCACGCCGCCCGAGATCCGCGTGACGTACACCTATCCGGGCGCGAACGCGCGCGAAGTGATGAACACGATAGCGACGCCGGTGGAAGACGAAGTCAACGGCGTGGACGACATGATATACATGACGAGCGACTCCGGCGACGACGGCCAGTATTCGCTGACCGTGACGTTCGAAGTAGGCTCCGACCGCGACATGGATCTTGTGAAGGTGCAGAACCGTCTGACGCAGGCCGAAGCCAAACTGCCCTCCGAAGTGAAGCAGCTCGGCGGGCGCGTCCGCGCGCAGTCCACGGACTTCCTCGGCTTCCTGGCGATCCAGTCGCCCAAGGGCACGCATTCGCGTCTTGAAATATCCAACTACATATACAACAACATCCAGCCGGTGCTGCTGCGCGTGGACGGCGTGGGCGAAGTGCAGGTGTACGGGCCGAAGCTCGCCGTGCGCGTGTGGCTGGATCCGCAGCGCATGGCGGCGCAGTCGATGAACTCCGAGGAAGTGATCGCCGCCGTCTCAAAGCAGAACATACAGGCGTCGCTCGGCGCGGTCGGCGCCTCCCCCACCGAAAAGCACGGAGCTTTCACCTACTCGCTGGTGGCGAAGGGCCGTCTGATGACGCCCGAAGAGTTCGGCGAAATCATCGTGCGCCGCGATTCGAACGGCGGTTTCGTCAAACTCAAAGACGTGGCCCGGATCGAGATCGGCGAGCAGAACTACATGTTCTCCGGCCAGCTCAACGGCGGCAACACCGTTTCGATAGCGCTGCAGCAGAAACCCGGCGCGAACGCGATCAAGGCGATGGACGCCGTGCGCGCGGCGATGGCCGAGCTTGAAAGATCCTTCCCGGACGACATGGTCGTCACGATTCCGTACGACGCCACGGACTACGTGCGGCGATGCATCGACGAAATCAAGACGACCCTTCTCATAACGTTCGGCCTGGTCGTGCTCGTGTGCTACCTGTTCCTGCAGGACTGGCGCGCCACGCTCATACCGTGCATCACGATTCCGGTCTCGCTGTGCTCCACGTTCATGCTCATGAGCGTGCTCGGATATTCCATCAACATCCTCACGCTGTTCGGCCTGGTGCTTGCGATAGGCGTGGTTGTGGACGACTGCATCGTGGTGGTCGAGCGCGTCCAGTACCTTATCGAGACGCGCGGACTCAACGCGAAGGAAGCCACGATACAGGCGATGCACGACGTGACCGGCGCCGTCATAGCGACGACGCTCGTGCTTCTGGGCATATTCGTCCCGGTCGGCTTCATGACGGGCATAACGGGACGCATCTACCAGCAGTTTTCCGTGACGCTCTCCGCCGCTGTGTGCTTCTCGACCCTCTGCGCGCTCACGCTGGCCCCGGCGCTCTGCTCGCTGCTTCTGCACGAATCGCGCCCGTACAGGCACGGCCCGCTCGCGTGGTTCAACGCCGCGATCGACAAATTCAAAGGGCTGTTCGTGTTCGTGTCGCGCGGGCTGGCGCGGCGCATACTCCTCGCGGCGATGCTCCTCGCCGTCGCGATTCTTCTTACGCTGCAGGCGTTCAAGAGCACGCCCACGTCCTTCCTGCCCGAGGAAGACCAGCGCGTGCTTTTCGTGGCCGCCGAACTGCCGGAAGGCTCGACGCGCGCCCGCTCGCAGGACGTGACGCTGCGCGCCGTGGAGATGATCCTCGGCCTCACCAACGAGGTGAACTCCGTCCTGTCGATCAACGGCATATCCATGGTGGGCGGCCGCGGCGAGAACGAATCGATGCTCATCGTGGATTTGAAGGACTGGGAGCTGCGCAAAGATCCAAGCCAGCACGTCCAGGCGCTGATGCCGAAAGTGCAGAAGATGCTCGACGCGATTCCCGAAGCCTCGTTCAAGGTGTTCGTGCCGCCGGCGATTCCCGGCCTGGGCGCGGACAACGCGATCGACGTGCGCGTGCAGAGCAAGGAGACGGTCGACCCGATCGAACTTGAAAACGTCAAGAACGCGATGCTCGCCAAACTGAACGCCTCTCCGCTCGTGATGATGGCGTATTCCGGGTATACGGCGAAGACGCCTCACCTGCGGTTCAACCTCGACCGCGACAAGGCGGAAATGTTCCGCGTTCCCATCGCGACGGTCTACGCCACGCTCCAGAACTATCTCGGCTCGCGCTACGTGAACGACGTAAACCTCGGGACGCAGGTGAACCGCGTGACCGTGCAGTCCGACTGGTCCGGGCGCGCCACGCCGGACGACGTGATGAACCTGTACGTGCGCTCCGAAAACGGATCCATGGTTCCGGTCGGCTCCCTCGGCACGATCGTCCGCGAGGTCGGGCCGCGTACGATGTCGCGCTACCAGCAGTTCCCCGCCGCCGGTCTGAAGGTGATGCCCATGCCGGGCGTCGCGTCCGGCGACGTGATGGCGGAAGTCAGGCGCATTCTGGAGGAAAACCTTCCCAAGGGCTACGGCTTCGAATGGTCGGGCATAACGTTCCAGGAGCAGCGCAACGCCGGAACCGTGGCGCCGCTCATCATGCTTGCGGTGCTCTTCGGCTACCTGTTCCTCGTGGCGCAGTACGAATCGTGGACGATTCCGCTGCCTGTGATGCTTTCGATCTTCGTGGCGGCGTTCGGCGCGCTCGTCGGTCTGAAGCTGTACGGGCTGTCGCTTTCGGTCTATGCGCAGCTCGGACTCGTGCTGCTCGTGGGTCTTGCGTCGAAAAACGCGATTCTCATCGTCGAATTCGCCAAGGACAAGCGCGAAAAAGACGGATTCTCCATCGCGGACGCCGCGGGCGCCGCAGGCGGCGAGCGTCTGCGCGCCGTCTTGATGACCGCGCTCACGACGCTCCTCGGCACGTGGCCGATGGTGGTGGCGACGGGCGCGGGCGCGGCTTCGCGCAACGCCATCGGCGTGACCGAATTCTGGGGGATGCTCTTCTCCGTGCTCTTCGGCGTGGCCCTCGTGCCCGGCCTCTACGCGCTGTTCCAGACTCTGCGCGAGAGGATAAAAAGGTTTTTCGCGCTTCTCGCGGCACTCGCCGCCCGCCGCCGCCGCAACGCCGCCCGCAAGACTGCGGACTGACCTGCAGAAAGGAACCGGTTCAATGAAAGCCAGCAGAAAATCCGTATTGCCGTTTGCCGCCGCGCTCGCGCTCGCCGGATGCACGGTGTTCACCGTAGGGCCGGACTACGAACGCCCGGAAGTGAAAGACCCCGCCGTGGCCCCGCCCGACGCCGGATGCCCCACGACGAATAAAACCGAGACGGGCGAAATAAAGCCTGCGGACGCGGGCGAAGACGCCCGCAAGCCGCTCACGCGCGACATGCTCGCCAGGTGGTGGGCGTCGTTCGACGATCCGGTCCTGGCGGAACTGGTGGACCGCGCCGTCACAAACAACCTTACATATCTGATGGCGCAGCAGCGCCTTCTGCAGGCGCGCTGGCAGTACAAAGGCTCCGCCGCCGACCTTCTGCCGCATGTGGCGGCGCAAGGCTCCGCTACGATCAACGAATACGGCTCTAAAACCCCGACCGGCTCGTCCGCGGGGCGTCACCTGCACACGGACCGCTTCAGCGGCGGATTCGACGCTTCGTGGGAGATCGACATCTTCGGCGGCGTGAACCGCCAGATCGAAGCGTCCCGGCGCGCCGTGTACGCGGCCGGGTACGACGTCGAAAGCGCGTGGGTCAGCCTCACCGCCGAAATCGGGGCGCAGTACGTGAACCTCCGCACCGTGCAGCGTCGCCTTAAAGTGGCCCGCGCCAACCTCAAGCTCCAGGCCGAGACGTACGATCTGCTGGCGGAACGCTTCGGTTCAGGCATCGGCGACAAACTCGCCGTGAGCCAGTCGAAGTACATACTCGAGCAGACGCGCGCCCAGATACCGCTTCTGATCGCGGACGAGGAAGCCCTCGTCAATGCGCTTGAAATCCTCGCCGGCGCCATGCCGGGGACGCTCCACGGACTGCTCCTGCCCTGCCCCGACCGCGAATGGTTGCTGGAGCCGCAGAAACTCGAATCGATCCCGCTCGACATGATGCGCGCGCGGCCCGACGTGATGGCCGCGGAGCAGCGCCTTGCCGCGCAGGTCGCCGCCGTCGGCGTGGCGAAGTCGATGTACTTCCCGAAACTTCATCTGAACGGCACTCTCGGCCTTGAATCCGCGAAGTTCGACAATGTCTTCCACCGCCCGGCGCTCGTCGGCTCGATCGGGCCTTCCCTTTCGTGGCCGATTTTCCAGGGCGGCGCGATATACGCGAATGTGAAGACGGAAGAGTCCAGAATGGCGGAAGCCGTGATGGGGTACGAACTGGCCGTCCAAAAGGCGTTCGCGGAAACGCGCAACGCGTACGCCGCCTATACGCGCCAGTACCACAGGCACCAGTCGCTCGAAGCCGCGGTGAAGGCCGCGCAGGAGGCCGCAACCATCGCGCAGGATCTCTACACGAGCGGTCTTGCGGACTTCAACAACGTCCTCGACGCGCAGCGTTCGCTCCTTTCGCTTGAAGAGGCGCTCGCCGTCTCCAACGGCCAGATAACGGTGAATCTGATAGCGCTCTACAAGGCGCTCGGCGGCGGCATTGCCCGGTAGCCGCCAGAGAGAACCGGGAACGGGGAACAATTCCCGCGCGTGTATAGAAGGAAAGTGTTTGAGTGTTTGGGTGTTTGAGTGTTTGGGTTTTTGGGTTGGGTGTGCGGCCTAGGATTCTAGAAATCTAGGATTCTAGGATTCTAGGATTCTAGAGACGCCGGACGGGAGAGAGGTTTGCGGCCGGCGCGCTTGACAGTGCAGGCCCTAACAAGTAAACTCGCGACAACTTCAAGGAGGATTGTGCCATGCTGAAAAAATCACTGATCGCGGGGCTTCTCGCTTCTTCAATATCTGCTTACGCAGGTCATGTAAAAGTATACGTCGGCGGGGAAAGCGCCGGCATGGGAACCGTGACGGCGGTGGACAAGAATTTCGCCGAAGGCGCGAAGGTCGCTTTGAAGGCGACTGCGGCCAAAGGGTACGCGTTCGCAGGATGGTACATAGCCGGCGAGCCCGCCAGCCTCGACACGGACTGGCGCAACCCGGCCTCCACATACGTCGCGGGCGCGGAGGACGTCGAAATTACGGCGGAATTCGTGGCGCCGGGCGATGATTTTCTCGACTTCGACCTCTCCGAGACGTTTGCATGGTTTGAGATCGGCGAATCCGCCGGCGAGCCGCTGGAGCTTGGCGATTCCTTCGCTTCGGTCTCTTTCCCGTCCGTGACGGTTTCCGGGCTTCCCGCGGGGTTGAAGTTCGACGCCAAGAAGCTCACGCTCGGCGGAGCGCCGACGAAGCCCGGGCGCTACACGGTTTCCGTCTCCGCCAAAAACGCGAGCGGTTACAAGTACGCGCAGGCGTTCGAGTGCCGCGTGGGGAATGTTTCCTCGGACCGCGTGAGCGGCGTGGACTACGACGGCGGCATCTACGCCGGGGAAGAAGTGGATGTCGCGCTCGAGGACATTTTCGATATAGGGGACGAATTCGTTTCGATCACTCTTTCCGGACTGCCCGCCGGCCTGAAACTTGTCAAAGAGGACGAGTCGTACTATGTCAGGGGAACGGTGTCAAAGGCCGGAGATTTCGTCGTCACGGCGAAAGTGACGTTCCCGACCGATGCGGAAGGCGCCAACAAGAAGACGACGGAAAGCGCGACTGCGCTTTGGACCGTCCTGCCGCCCGACCCTGCGGATTACGGAGTGGATTTCTACGGAATTTCCGAACTTGCCGTCGGAAGCCCGGTATACGCGGAAGATGCGGTTGTCGGCGAGTACGACAATGAAAGCAAGACGGGCGTGACGAAGATTTCCGGCCTGCCGTCCGGCCTTTCGGCGGTGAAGTTCACCGACGGCGTCACTGTAGTCTACGCGGTCGAAGGCACGCCGTCCGCCTGTGGATTTTTCAATGCAACGGCGACTGTTTCATACATGGACGATGAAACCGGAAAGAAGAAGACCGCGACGGTTTCGATGCCCGTCTACGTGGCCGACTCCGCAAGCGTGTTCGTGAATGCGTCCGTGTTCGTGCCCGAGGACGCCGGCGAGAATTTCGTCCCGGGCGGTTCCGTTTCGGGGTATGGCGTGTACCACCCCGGCGAAAAGGTCACGCTGAAGGCTGCGCCCGCGAAAGGCTGCGTTTTCGCTGGCTGGTGCGATTTCGAAGGCGAGCCGGTTTCCGCGCCCGGAACCGATTACCGCGCGACAACGCAGACGTTTGTGCTTTCCGCCGATTCTATTCTGGACTGGAGCGCCGGTTTCGCCTCGGCGGAGGACGACGCCTTTATCGCCATATCCGACCTTGAAGAGATGCCGTCCTTCTCCTCGGACGAACCTGCGTATATCCCGTTCTACGTGGATTCGATCTCCGCGCCTTCCGTGACGGTGACGGGGCTGCCGAAAGGCTTTTCGCTGGAAGCAGACGGTGAAGACGCCGGATGGTACTCGCTCTCCTACAATCCTGAAACGGCCAAGGACAAACCCGCCCCCGGATTCTACGAAGTTGTCGTGAAGGCGGTGAACGTTTCCAAGGCGTCCGATACCGCGGTTTGCATGATTCAGATACAGAACTGGACGAGCGATGCGATAGACGTCGAGGACGATCTCGGCGAATTCGTCCCCGGCGAAGAAATCGACCCGCTCGATTTCTCGGGGGTCGTCGACTTCGACAAAGGCGTCACGCTGGCCGTGTCGGGACTTCCCAAGGGCCTTGTGTTCAACGCGAAGGCCAACGAGTCGAAGGGCATCGAGGCAAACACCGTGACCGGCAAGCCGACGGCTCCCGGCATCTACACGATCGTCTTTACGGCGAAGGTTCCGGTCTCCTCTTCGGAGAAGAACGGCAAGATTGTCTATGCGTACGGCAAGGAATCCGAAGTCGCCACCGCTACGCTTACGGTTCTCCCCTACCCCGAACTGGCCGTGGAAGTCGATGAAGACGCGGCTGCGGCCGGATGCAAGGTCTCCGGAGCGGGCAACTATCCTTCCGGTACGAAAGTTTCGCTGAAAGCGACTCCCGCCAAGGACTACGTGTTCATCGGATGGGACGGTCTCGGCGAAGATGCTTCGATTCTGGATGTCAAGAACCCCGCCCTGTCTTACGTCACCGGCGCGGACGACGCCATCCTGACCGCGCTGTTCGTGCATGTCAGCGAAGACTGGCTCTATGTTTGGGACGCAGGCGATCTTGGCGTAGAGGAATCCGAAACGGAGCCTTTCGTGTTCGCGTTGAACGAGCCTGTGGCGGTTCCGTCCGCCGTGCTGGATCTCGTGGACTCCGGATCCCTCCCCTCCGTCTCCGCCGCAGGGCTTCCCGCCGGCGTCAAACTTGATTCCAAGACGCTTCTGCTTTCCGGCAAGCCGACGAAACCCGGCGTTTTCTACGTCACGCTTTCCGCGAAAAACACCGGCGGCTACACGTTTGTCCGCGTCGTCCGCGCCGTGGTTCTCAATGCCGATGGCACGGAGCCTGAAGAGCCGAACGAGCAGAATGACGCCGAAATCGGCGATTTGGACAATCTCGACGGCATGTTCACAACCGGCATCCCCTGCCTTGCGGATGACAAGGAAGACGTCGAAATAAACATCCCCGGAAATCCCGCCACCGGCGCGGCGGTGTCCAAAGTCGCCGTTTCCGGGCTCCCGGACGGTCTTTCCGCCACTGTGGAGATCGACAGCGAATTCGGCGACGCCGTCTGCTCCATATCCGGAATTCCTTCCAAGCCGGGCCGCTTCACTGCGGTGTTCGCCGTGACATACGCCGACAAGAAGAGCGCCAAGAGCGTAAAATCCTTTATCGTCGAGGACGGCGGATCTTCCTACCTGTCGGTCTACAGCGCGGATGAATCCCTCGGAACCGTGACCGGCGGCGGCGTGTATTCCGCAGGCTCCAAGATCAAGCTCTCCGCAAAGGCCGCCGACAAGAAGTGCGTTTTCTCCGGCTGGAAACTGATTATGAATGCGGAGGCCGAAGGCGGCGAAATCAAAGAGGTCGCCGTTCCGTACTACGTGATGCAGCATCTCGACGGCGTGGATTACCGCTCCGCTTCGGCAACCGTCACGTTCCTCTCGCCCGAATACTACCCAATCCAGAATGTCGCGGGCGGCATCGCCGGAACATTCATCCCGGCAGAAGAGGACGAGTCTGTCGAGATAGTCTTCACCGACGACGGTTATGAAGAAGGCGAATGGGGCGAAGACGTTCCTTTCGTGTTCGAGATCGACGATCTCGACAGTTCCAAGACCGCTGAGTTCATGGTTCTTTCCGAAACCCTCCCCAAGGTCACGGTCAAAGACCTCCCCAAGGGGCTTGCCATCGATCTCGTGCGCGGTGTGCTGTCCTACGACAGTTCGGACAAGGCTGCGGTCGTTCCCGGCGTCCACACGGTGACGCTCACCGCCGTGAACCAGACCAAGAAATCCACGACAAGGGAAATCACGGTGACGATTCCCAACAAGACGTGCGACGCGATCGACACCAACCCCGAATTCGACGCATATCCGCTCATGATCGGAATGCCCGCGGGAGACGTCTTTGAATCGACGGGCCTGAACGAAGATTACGCCGAAGACGGCTGGACGCTTTCCGCAAGCGGTCTTCCCGCCGGCGTGACGTTCAAGAACGGCGTGTTCTCCGGTACGCCTTCCAAGGCCGGCGCCTACACCGTCACGCTCTCGGCCAAGAAGAAAGGCGAGGAAACGCAGGTTGCCACGATAACTGTGATTGTTGAAGCGCTCCCGGCGTGGGCAACCGGTACGTTCAACGGCGAAAGCGCTGCAGTCCAGAACGTTTCCGCGGAAAACGAACTTCGCTTCGCGGGCTCTTCCACCGTCACGATAACGGACAAGGGCGCGCTTTCCGGCAGCCTGAATCTCGTTCCCGCGCATGGGACGGGGGCCAAGAAAGTTTCTTTCAAGGCTGCGGCGATAAGCGAAACGGTTGAAATCGACGGCGGGCTCGCGCCGCTCGTCCGGTCCGATGCGGACGAAGACGAAGCGTGGCTCTATCCCCAGGAAGGGGAAACCGCATTCGTGTACCGCGATGTGGAATTCGTCCTTGGAACCGCGAAATACCGCATGGACGTCTACGTCTACGCGATGGGAGCCGACGAAGACGGAAACATTCTCGGCAGGGTTTCGACGTTCCTGCTTGAAAACACGGAAGAGGACGGCGTGGAGTTTATCGCATCCCAAAGCGCGTGGTCCAATCCCCTCGTCCCCGAACCCGTGTTTGCAGGCAAGCCCGTCGCGACTGTCGATGTGGACGGCGAGCTCGAAGGGCTTTCCGCAACGCTCATCGACGCTGGAGTCGAGAAACTCGAATTTTCGTTCGGCGCGAAGGGCGCAGTTTCCGTGAAGGCGTTCAAGCAGGGCGCGAAGAGCGCGTCCGAGACTGTCAGCGCCCAGATGGAAGTTCTCCGCCAGTTCGACGGCGGCACCTGCTTCGTAGGCCAGGTCATTGTGGCGCTTCCCAAGTCCGGCGCCGCCGCGAGGGTCTGGTTCAAATTGGAAGCGGACGGAGACGGAAAGATTCACGCGGATGGCATAGTCGTAGAACTGGATTGACCGCGTGGAAAAGTTCTTCAACATCGCGGGGCCTTGCAATCCGGCCAAACATTACATGCTTTCGGCGACGGAGCGTCTGCCGGATATTGTTTCTCTCGTCCGCAAGGAACAGTATTTCGTCATTCATGCGCAAAGGCAGTGCGGCAAGACGACTGCGCTTCTCGCGCTGAGGAACGAAATCAATTCCGGCAGCGAGCGCGTTGCGATGTAC
>CACYEO010000026.1 GCA_902773475.1 uncultured bacterium
CGGGATTCGCATTGTAGGCGTCGTCGATCCACGTCACGCCGTCGCGTTCCACGGTGCGCCATCTGCGTCCGGGCAGGGCGAACCCGTAAAGGGCGGCCGCGCATTGCGCGGCCGGAACCCCGAGCGTCCTTGCGGCGGCGAACGCCAGAAGCGCGTTGGAAATGTTGTAGTCTCCGGGAAGTCCGGTTTCGAGAAGCGTGGCGGTTCCGTCCGCCTCGACAGCTTCGAACCGGCCGGACGAAGAGTCGACGACCCGCGCGTAGAAAGGCGCGGAGGCGTCTTCCAGCGATGTTTCCACAAGGCGGGCCTTCGACATTTCCTTCAATATGCCGAACCGGACGTTTTCGCGCGAAACGACGTTGAATCCCGACTGCGGAACGGCGGCGAAGAGCGAGCCTTTTTCGCGCGCAGTCCCGTCGAGCGACTTGAAATGTTCGATATGCGCGTTCCCCACCGATGAAACAACGGCGCAGTCCGGCCGCAGGATGTCCGCGAGCGCGGCTATTTCGCCTGGATGGTTTGAACCGCATTCAAACACTCCGAAGCTACAGTCCTGCGGCGCGTTCAATATAGAAAGCGGCAGGCCGAGATCGTTGTTGAGGTTCCCTGGCGTGGAGGCGGTTTTGCCTGCAGACCTGAGGAACGCAGATAGGAGTTCTTTCGTGGAGGTTTTTCCGGCCGAACCGGTCACGCCGGCTACGCGCCATTTCAGCGACATGCGGTATGCGCGCGCCGCGTCCGCGAGCGCGCGGCGTACATCCTTCACGATTACGTGCGGCGGAGTTTTGCCGTCCGGTCCGGGCGGCGGCGTGCGTTCCACAAGCGAGAACGCCGCGCCTGCCGCGCAGGCTTTATATGCGAAATCGTGACCGTCCGCTTTTTCGCCTTTAAGCGCGGCGTAGAGACATCCCGGCTTTGCAGTGCGCGAATCGATGGTCGCGCCTTCGAAACAGTCCGCGACCGCGACGTGCGCGGTTCCGCCGGTCCAGGAGAGAAAATCGGCAGTAGAGACGGACATGGCTTTTTCAGCACACGCCGCGCGTGGAGTCGCGGTAGAATTTCACGAGGTGCGCGATTTCGGGCGTCTGCTCGATTTCGCGTTCGATTTTGTCGAGCGCCTGGGAGCGGTTGAGCTTTTCGCGGTATATTATGCGGTATGCTTCTTTCAAGGCGCGGCAGACGCTTTGCGGAAAGCCGCGGCGGGAAAGGCCGACGATATTGGGGCCGACAGCGCGCATTTCGCCGTCCACTTCGTCGCACATCATATAAGGGGGGATGTCGCGGCGGACTTTCGCCGCGCCGCCCACCATTGCGTGCGTGCCGATGCGGCAGAACTGGTGGACGCCTGTCACGCCGCCGATGATGCCGAAATCTTCGATAGTCACGCTGCCGGCGAGCTGCACCGCGTTTGAAGTGATGACATGGTCGCCCAGGACGCATCCGTGCGCCACGTGGCAGTAGGCCATTATAAGACAGTTCTTTCCGACTATGGTTTTTTCGCCGTCGAACGTCCCGAGATGGACTGTGGAAAATTCCCGCAGCGTCGTTCCGTCGCCTATTTCCACGTATGAGGTGGAGCCGGATATGTATTTGAGATCCTGGGTTTTCATGCCCACGCAGGCGTAGGGGTATATCCTGCAGTTTTTGCCGATAGTGGTGTGTCCGCGCAGAATCGCGCCTTGCTGGATCGTCGTTCCCTCGCCGACCGTCACGTCGGCTTCAATGCTGACGAGCGGACCTATTTCCACATCGTCCGCGATTTTTGCGGCAGGATCGACAAAAGCTGTAGGATGTATTTTGGGCATTTTTTCGGCCTCTCGTGCGAAACGGCCGATCTGCGACGGCAGACCGGATGCGTGACGGAAAGTATGCCATATCCGTCTGTCCGTGGCAACATGCGTTGCGAACCGGATTGAAATGGGAGTGCGATTTTTTCTGTGCAAATATCCAGTACCAATCCCAATTCTGTCAAAAAACAAATCCTCAGCAGGTGGCAGGTGGCGGATGGCGGATAGCGGATGGCGGATGGCGGATGGCAATTAGCGGTTAGTCGGTGGTGTGGGACGCAAGATGTGGCAAGGCCGC
>CACYEO010000027.1 GCA_902773475.1 uncultured bacterium
CATAGCGACGATCGAGACGTCTCTCAACGCGTATTACGCCGACCATGGCAGGCTCCCCGATTCGCTTGAAGCGCTTGTCACGTCTACCGACGATGAAGACCCCTATATCAAAGGCGGCAGGGACAAATTGATGGATCCCTGGGGCACTAAAATCGATTACAAACCCGGGCGGCGCGGCAATTTCGAGCTCCGTTCCGCAGGTCCAGATTGCGTGCTTGGCAACAATGATGACATAACGAACAACCACTAGGAGTGAAAGATGAAAACGGCAGTGAAATCAATGCTTAGCGCGGCGAAGACCGTCCTGATCGCCTGTGCGGTTGCGGCCTTGACCGGATGCGGCGACAAGTCTTCGCAAGCTTCCGGCGGCTCGCGGAATGTTCCGCAACTCAAGGTGGCCAAAAGCGCATGCGCGGCTTTGTTTATCGATATGGAACGCGCCGTTCCGCGCGCGCTCGAACTCGCTTCCGCGGCCAAAGGCGAGTTGAATGCCTCGCAGCGTTCGAAGCTGGAAAAATCCACAAAGGAATTCTTCGAAGAAATCGAAAAATTTTTCGGCTCCTCCAATAATGTAAAATGGGTGATGTGTTCATACTGCACCAATAAATACGGAACCATCAAGATGTGTTTTTCTTCGCACGTCACAGACGGCAAATCCGCGTTTGAACGGCAAATCAAATCCGGGAAGTTCGAGAAAACGGGGAAGAAAGCCGGCGGTGAAGATGTGTTCGAATTCGACTATTTGGGATATGTCGCCAGAGTCGGGGATATTTTCGTGTTTTCCGACAAAATGGAAATCCTTGAAGAACAGGTGCGCACCTGGAAGGGCGAACTTGAAGCGAATGCCGGATTCGCTTCTCTTCCGGATCTCGGCGATGCTGTCGTCCGCTTCATGGTTCCCGAATTCGGCAAGTCGATAAAACCTTTGAAGCTTGAAAGGGAAGTCCGCGATTCCGCGAAAATGTGCGGAATGGAAGATGCGCCGGAATTCATAGGGCGCTGCGGGCGGCTTGTAGCGGATTTCTCCGCCGGAAGCGGAAACATACATGGAAGATGCACTGTAAGCGCCGGAGAAGATGCGGGAAAAGTCCGTGCATTCCTTGTAAAACTGTCGGACGCCCTCTTCACGCTTTATGGAAGAATGCTTCCCATGGGGCTTCCCGGCGAAAACGGCAAAGAAGTTTCCGGTTTTATCGACAAAGTGCACGGTTCCGTCAAAATCGGGTGCGAGGGTTCTGCCGTGTCGCTCGGCCTGTCTGTCAACGTGTGTGATCTGGCCCGGATGCTGCGCGCTGCTGCGCAAGACCGCGGCAACAGTAATTGAAAACGCGATATGCGCCAAGGAGCATGGAGAAAACCATGAAAACACTCGCCGCAGCGATGTCCGCCGCCATTCTCGCAGGCTGTCTCTCTGGCAGCGCCGGCGGTTCGGAAGAGCCTGTCTGGCCGTCATCCGACGGCAATGCAGCAGAAAATACGATTGCCCTGAAACCGGGCGAAAAGCACGTCATCGTCCTTTACGAAAACATCACTACCGGGTTTTCATGGAAGGGCGCCTCGGATTCTCCGCGCGTGACGGTGAAGATCGAGCATTGCGGACCCAAGGCGGCCAAGAGGAACCTTTGCGGCGCGCCCGGCTCGGCCAGAGTTACGATAGAGGCTTTGCCCGGCTTCGATGCGCCGGCGTCCGTGACATTGGTCAATACGCGCGGCGGCGAAAGCCAGTTCGACAAGACCGTAGTCTACAAAGTCGTTCCGCGCAAATGATTGCGGCGGAAGCCGGTTTTACGGATGCGGCTTCCCTCCGCGGATTGCGCGTTTGATTTCAAGCCCTTCGCGCAGACGGTTGCAGTCGTCTATGAGAATGTCCGCCGCGCGCCGCGCCACATCCTGGTCGCCCGGCGCGGCGGCCATCGCTTTTCTGGCGAGAGCGACCGCGCGCTCTTCGTCCCTTGACGGATTTTTCGCGGCCGCGTAGGCTTTTGCGAGTGAAAGCATGTATCCGGGATCGGACGGAAAGGCGGCGGAGAGATCGGTATAGGCCTTTTGGGCAAGCTCCCATTGGCCTGCGTTCATGACCGTGCGGGCGTACGTTTCAAGATATTCCGGGTTGAGTTTCGGGTCTGAGAACGCCGCCGCCCTGGAGAAAAGCTGCGACGCGATGTCGCTGCGGCCGCTGAACTCCAGCACGTACTGTCCAAGATTGAACTGCCATGAAGGATCCTTGGGGAATATGGTCGCTATGTTTTCAAGATATCTGTACGCTTCCATGCGGCTCTTGGGATCGTTCTTGCGAAGCATCTGGAGGCACTGGATCGCGAGAAGGTCGCGCTGGCTGCGGAGGACGGCGTCGTCGGGGTTGGCTTCAGCGGCTTTTGCAAACGCGGCGTACGCGGCGTCGGCGTCTCCCGCGTCGAGCTTCACGAGTCCGCGCACGGCGTCCACGCGCGCGGACTGGAATTTCGAAATTTCTTTGACAACGTTTTCCGGAAGCGCCCGATCTGAGCGGGAGAAAGCGAGCCATTCCGGGAAACGCGGTTTTTCGGGCGTGAAATCTCCGCATCGCAAAGCGCGCAAGTCCGGATCGTCGTCGCCGTATGCGAGACGCGGCGCGTGCCGCGAAGCGGCGAACGCGCTTTCGCGTTTGGCGGAAGAAAGCGCCGCCGCGATCTCGCCCTCTCCGCCGATCCACGACGATGCGAGCCCGGGAATCGTTTCAGGCCCGGTCGCCCGCACGGCGAGCCCGGATATTCCGGGTATCGAGCACAATGCGATTATGTTGGCGCAATAGAGCGGTGGCGGCGGGCGATCTCCGCGCGCGACGAGAAGAATGTCGTGCGGCCCGGTGCACCATGCGCGGAAATGCGGGAATGTTTCCGAAAAATCTTCCACGAGGGTCTTGGCCCGCCCGGGAGTCATCAGTCTCGTGTCGATTCTGTAAACGCAGATTCCGCGCTCGTGGAGGCGCTTTTTCGCGGTTTTCCAGAAAGAGGCGTCTGGGCGTTTCGCGCCGAGCGCCCAATCCGGTTCAGGCGCGACAAACATTATGTCGGCAAGTTTGCCGTCGTCTTCAAGCGTCATGCCGGGATCTTCGGCCACGATTGCTCCGGCGAGTTTCCAGGATTCCAGAAAGGCGGTGCAGTCTATCCCGCAGGCGACGATCCTTGTATCGGCGACGAGCGTTTCCGGCGGCGGCGCTTCAGGATCGGCGACGGCGCTTGCCGCCCACATTATGCCATCGGCGCCTGCTGTCTCCGCCAACGGTATCAGCGCGTTCAAAATGCGGGTGCGGACGAAACGGTGCCCCGGGATCAGCGCTCTGCCGTCGACAGTGACGATTTCGCCTTTGAAATCCCCGCCGGCGGGGTCGTCCGGGACGTCTTTGCAGACGGCGATCGAATGGCCGGCTTTTTCAACGGCGGAAATACACGGGCTGCCGCCGTAGGTCGTGTCGCGCATGGAAGCCGTTTCGAAATAGCGCGGATTGCCCGCAGGCCGTGCAAGGGCGAATGCGGCTGCTGCGCCGGCAACGGTCGCGGCCGCGTATGCCGACGCGAAAAAGATTCTGCGCAACGCGCCGGATTTGCGCGCCGGAGCCGCCGCAGCAGCAAGGACCGCCGACAGCGCGGCGGGAAGTCCCGCCATGACGAGGGCCGACAGCGCGACAAGTTCCCTGTATCTCGGGTACGACGCTTTCAGATCGAGCGCGAAGGCGTCCCAGCGCAGCGACACGTACGACGGCGCGTCTGCGCAGGACGCGCACGAGCCGCCGACCGCCGCGGTAAAAAGCCGCCATGCGAATCCAACGCCTGTTTTATAGCCTTCGGGAATCGGACCGGGATCGGAATGTCCGGACATGAACGCCCAAATCCCCGCGAAATGCCTGGGCGAAGCGAGAAGCGCGGCGGCCGCGCATGCCGCGCAGATGGCGGCGAGCGCCGTAAGGAGTCTGTATACGGCGAAGGACGCGAAAGTGTCGCGTTTTTTCAAGATGGCGAGGCCGCGCATTGCACAGAAAACGCACAGCCAAACGGCGGACAGGACCGTTGCGGGGACGAGGATGCAGGCCGCCACGGGACCGCACCATCCGGGAAGGATGCGGAGTGCCGCGAAAACGCGGAACGAAAGCAGGAATGCTGCAATGCAGAACGCGGCGGGCGCCGCCGCGCGGGAAAATGAAAAATTTTTCGGCATGGGCGGATTATACCATTTTTCGGGCGGTCTGATTTGCGCCGGAGGGGAATTTTTTGGTATAATTCTCCAACCGCGCTTCGCGCGGGAATGCAGAGAAAAACAAGGCAAGCAAATGTCAGAAGAAAATCCGGCGACCGGCGCGGAAGCGACCGGCGCGACTGAAGAGAACGGCGGCTACGGCGCGCGGAACATCACCGTCCTCAAAGGGCTCGAAGCGGTGCGCGTGCGCCCGGCCATGTATATCGGCGACACCGCCGAAACAGGCTACCACCATCTTGTGAACGAAGTCGTGGACAACTCCATCGACGAAGCCCTCGCCGGATACTGCACGCTTATCGATGTGGAGATAAACCCGGACGGCTCGCTTTCCGTGACCGACAACGGGCGCGGCATTCCCGTGGACATGCACCCCACCGAAAAGCGCCCCGCGGTGGAAGTGGTCCTGACCGTCCTCCATGCCGGCGGCAAATTCGACGGATCGAACTATAAAGTTTCCGGCGGTCTGCACGGCGTGGGCGTTTCGTGCGTGAACGCGCTTTCGTCGTGGCTTGTGGTCGAAGTGCGCCGCGACGGAAAGATCCACCGCCAGCGTTTCGAGCGCGGCGTTCCAGTATCGCAGCTCGAAGTCGTGGGCGAAGCGTCCGACACCGGCACGAAAGTCACTTTCTATCCGGATTCGACGATTTTCTCCTGCCACGATTTCAAACCCGAGATTCTCATCCGCCGCCTTCGCGAACTTGCGTATCTGAACAAAGGCGTGACGATCCGGTTCAAGGATTCGGAACACCCCGTCGATCCGGCGCATCCCGAACTCCATGAACAGACTTTCCACTACGAAGGCGGTATCGCGGAATTCGTGTCGGATTTCAACCGCAACCACAAACTCGCCCCCATTCCGCCGGATTCCCCGGTGATAACTTTCGAAGGCACGCGTCCAAGCGCGTCCGGCAACGGTGAAATCGGCGTGGAGATCGCGTTGCAGTACACTTCCGGGTACAACACGTCGGAAATGGCGTACTGCAACAACATCCACACCAAGGAAGGCGGAACGCACCTTTCGGGTTTCTCCTCCGCGATAACGTCGCTTATCAACAAGTACGCGAAGAATCCCGACATCCAGAAGCGCTTCAAGGACAAGGGCAACAAACTCAAGCAAGGCGAATCGCTCGAGCGCGACGACGCGCACGAAGGCCTGACCGCCGTCATCTCCGTGAAAGTCCCGCAGCCCCAGTTCGAGGGGCAGACGAAGATGAAGCTCGGCAACAGCGAAGTGCAGGGCATCGTCCAGCAGATCGTAAACGAAAAGCTTTCGACGTATTTCGACGAAAATCCCGATGTCGTCGCGGCGATCGTGGAGAAAGCGGTCGTCGCCGCGCTCGCGCGCCAGGCCGCCCGCAAGGCCCGCGAGAACATCCGCCGCAAGGGCGCTTTCGACGGCCTGGCGCTTCCCGGCAAACTCGCCGACTGCTCAGACCGCAATCCCGAAAACTGCGAACTGTTCCTCGTGGAAGGCGATTCCGCCGGCGGCTCCGCCAAGCAGGGACGCGACCGCCGCACGCAGGCCATCCTGCCTCTCCGCGGCAAAGTCTTGAACGTCGAGCGCATGACGAACGGGCGCGAACTCCAGAACCAGGAGATACGTTCGCTCATCACCGCGATCGGCGCCGGCTACGGCAAGAGCGTCGAGCCTGGCGAAAAGACGGATGAAATGCGTTTCGACATTTCAAAGGTGCGCTACCACAAAATCGTCATCATGACCGATGCCGATGTTGACGGCGCGCACATCCGCACGCTCCTGCTAACGTTCTTCTTCCGCAAGATGCCGCAGCTTATCGAAAAGGGCTACGTGTATCTCGCGCAGCCGCCGCTCTACAAGATCGAGCGCAAGAAGAAGGCCGAATACGTCCTTACCGATGCGGAAATGACGCGCCGCCTGCTTTTCCTGGGCCTTGACGATGTGAAGGTTTTGAACCAGTCCGGCCGCGAACTCTCCCCCGAAGAGGCGGAAAGGCTTCTCGAACTCCTTGCGGAGACGGAATCCACCGCCGCCGAAATATCGCGCCGCGGAGTCGATGCCGCGGAGCTCGTCGCCGCCCGCGATTCCGCGACCGGGGCCCTGCCCCGCTATGCGCTCATCACCGGATCCGGCGAAGACGCCAAATTCGAATGGGCTTTCGACGAAGCTGGGTTTTCGGCCAAAAAGACGGAAATCGAAGCGCGTCTCGGCGGAACGCCGATCGACACCGCCGCCACGCAGATCCGCAATTTCCACTCGACCGACCAGATGTCTTTCCGCTGGATGGAATTCCATTCCGCCGCAATCCTCCGCAAGCAGATGGAATCTCTCGCAGGATTCGGCTTCACCCCCGAAGCGTGGCTCGGACGGACGGAAAAAGCCGCTTCGATCCTGGAAAACGGAACGGAGACGCCGGTGAAGTCCCTTCCCGGACTTCTCGAAACGGTTCGCGCGCGCGGACGCCGCGGCATGACGATCTACCGCTTCAAGGGTCTCGGCGAAATGGACTACAAC
>CACYEO010000028.1 GCA_902773475.1 uncultured bacterium
TGGGAGTTCGGCGAAATGGAAGGCGACCATATCGTCCCCTGGTCGAAAGGCGGAAAGACCGTCCCCGAAAATCTCCAGATGCTCTGCCGCCGCTGCAACGCGCTGAAAAGCAACAAGTAGCGCGCGCGGTTTCCGCCAGCCGACAATGGATCAATTGACTTCAGTGCCGACGAACGAATTGAACGATGTTTCCGCAGCTTTGGCATGGTAGGCGGACGTTTGCGGCGGTTGTGCGCGTCGTCCAGGCGCGTTGTCTTGTGCATGTCCGATGCAATATCTCCCGCGTCCCGTGTCTGAGGTCCCGCGTCCGGAAGGCAGGGTTGCGCGTCCCGCGCGACCGCGGTCTTCAAGGGTCGATATTTCCCGACCCCTGACCACCGGGTGGGATCTTTCCGACAACCAGGCGGCTTCAAGGGAGAGTGGATGTGACGAGAAAAATAGAACGCAATGGCGGGCGCATCTGTTTGACGCGGACGGCAAAAACCGCTAATATAACACATTTCTTCCGTCCAAGCCGTCCCGACGGAAAGCGGGGCGGCCACGGGAAAGAGGTGCAATTGATGAAAATCGGAGTAGGCATACTGGGTTTCGGAACGGTGGGCGCAGGCGTGGCAGACGGCCTTCTGCGCAACCGCGAAACATTCTCGCAGCGTCTCGGAACGGACGTCGAACTGAAGAAGATCGCAGATCTGGACATTACGACGGACCGCGGCGTGAAAACGCCGGACGGCACGCTGACCACCGACGCCATGTCGGTAATCCGCGACCCGGAAATCCAGATAGTGGCGGAACTCATCGGCGGAACGGGCATCGCGAAGAAATTCATTCTGGAGGCGATCGCCGCCGGAAAGCATGTCGTGACCGCGAACAAGGCGCTGCTCGCCGAGTCCGGCGCGGAGATATTCGAGGCCGCGGGCAAGGCGGGCGTGGACGTCTATTTCGGCGCGTCCGTCGGCGGCGGCATTCCGGTGGTGCGCGTTCTGCGCGAGGGCCTCGCCGGAAACGAAATTGAACGCATCGACGGAATCCTGAACGGAACCTGCAACTACATCCTCACGCGCATGGCGCGCGAGAAGCTGCCTTTCTCCGCCACGCTCGCGGACGCGCAGCGCCTCGGCTACGCTGAGGCCGACCCGTCGCTCGACATCGACGGCTGGGACACCGCGCACAAGGCCGTGCTGCTCGCATCGCTCGCGTACGGGTTCTTCGTGCCCAAATCCGCGCTCCGCGTGGAAGGCATACGCAACCTGTCCGCCGTGGACGTGCAGTACGCGGACAGGCTCGGCTACTGCATCAAACTCCTTGCGCGCATCGCGCGCCAGGGCGACGGAATCGAAGTGGACGTGCGGCCCACGCTGGTTCCGGCGGGGCACATGCTCGCTTCGGTGCAGGGCGTGTTCAACGCCGTGATGGTGCACGGCGACCTTTCCGGCGACATCCTGCTGTACGGCAAAGGCGCGGGCCGCGAGCCTACCGCCTCCACGGTGATCGGCGACATCGGCGACATAGCCCGCAACATCGCAGGCGGCGGCGCGCGCTACCGCCGCGCGATATACACGGGCAACGCCGGAAAACTTTCCGTGAAAGACCCGGGCGGCATAAAATCGGAATTCTACATCCGCCTGATGGTGGCGGACGCGCCCGGCACGTTCGGGCGCTTCGGCACGATTTTCGGCAAGCACAACGTGTCCATACGCACGGCGACGTCGCTTCCGTTCCTGCGCGGCGAAGAGATGGACGAGACGATCCCCGTGGTCGTCGAAACGCATCCCGCGCTTTCGGGCGACCTTTCGGCCGCGCTCGAGGAGATAGAGCGTTCCGGCGTGGTGCGCTGCAAGCCGGTTTCGATGCGCATAATCTGACAGCGGCGGAGGAGGCCGGAAAATGAAAGTATGCAAATTCGGAGGATCCTCGCTCGCCGACGCGCGCCAGGTCTCCAAAGTGGTGGATATAGTCCTTTCCGATCTGCAGCGGCGGATCGTCGTGGTGTCCGCGCCCGGAAAGCGCGCAAAGGACGACGTGAAGGTGACGGACATGCTCATCGGGCTTGCGCGGAAATCCCTCGCCGGCGAAGACGCATCCGCGGAACTCGAAGCGGTGGTGGAGCGCTACGCGGGGATCGCCCGCGACCTTTCGCTCGGCGACGGGATAGTCGCGACCGTGCGCGCGGATCTCGAAGCGCTCCTCGCCGGTCCGAAGGACGACCCCGGCGTGTACACCGACGCCCTGAAGGCCGCCGGCGAAAACGAGAACGCCAAACTCGTCACCGAAGCCTTCCGCGCCCGCGGCGCGAACGCCCGCTACGCTTCGCCGAAAGACACCGGCATGGTGCTTTCCGGCCCGTCCGGCAACGCCACGCTCGAAGAGGAATCCTACGCAAACCTCTTCCGCGCGTTTTCCGATTTCTCCGGCATAGTCGTCTATCCCGGATTCTTCGGCTACCGCAAGGACGGCACTGTCGCCACCTTCCCGCGCGGCGGGTCCGACATAACCGGCTCCATACTCGCGGCCGCGGTCCGCGCCGACGTCTACGAAAACTTCACGGACGTCGATTCGGTGTATCCCGTGGATCCGCGCATCGTGCCGGAAGTCTCCGAAGGCATAGCCACGATGACATACCGCGAAATGCGCGAACTTTCCTACGCGGGGTTCGGCGTGTTCAGCGACGAGGCCGTCTATCCCGCGGTCAAGGCGCGCGTTCCGATCAACATCAGGAACACGAACCACCCGTCCGCGCCCGGCACGATGATCGTGCAGACGCGGCGCGTGGAGCCTGGGCGCCCCGTGGGCATCGCCTGCGACGGCGGGTTCTGCAACTTCATCGTGGACAAGTATCTGATGAACCGCGAAGTCGGCTTCGGCCGCCGCCTGTTCCAGATTCTCGAAGACGAGGGCATCTCCTACGAGCATTCGCCGTCGGGGATAGACTCCATTTCGGTGATAGTGCGCGAGCGCAACCTCGACCGTGAAACGGAAAGGCGCGTGACGGCGCGCATAAAGCGCGAACTCTCCCCCGACAACGTGACCGTGACCCACGGCTACGCGATGCTGATGGTCGTGGGCGAAGGGATGATATTCTCGCCCGGCATGCTCGCCAAGGCCGCGGGGGCTCTCGCTTCGCACGGAATAAACATTTCCATGGTGAACCAGGGGGCGTCGGAAATTTCTTTCATGATCTGCGTGAAGGACGAATGCAGGGAAGACGCGATCCGCGCGCTCTACAACGCATATTTTCCGCACTGAACGCGGCGCAGGGCGCGTGGTGAAACGGCAGACACGCTGGATTTAGGTTCCAGTTCCGCAAGGAGTGGGGGTTCAAGTCCCCCCGCGCCCACCATAAAGCAGCAAACACGAAGGAGGAACGCCAGATGGCAGGGGAATACCAGTTTTCGCTCGTGGACGTCACAAAACAGGTCGGAACCAAGACGATTCTGAAGGACGTGAATCTTTCGTTCTTCTACGGCGCGCACATAGGCGTGATCGGCTCGAACGGCGCGGGAAAATCCACGCTTCTCAAAATCCTCGCCGGACTCGACACCGACCTCATGGGGACGGTGCAGGTGGCCAAGGGGACGAAAGTCGGCTATCTGCCGCAGGAGCCGGAGCTGGACGATTCCAAGACCGTCCTGGAAACGGTCATGGAAGGCGTGGCGGACGCGCAGGCGGCCGTAGAACGCTACGAGGAGGTCTGCTGCGAACTCGACGATCCCAAGGCCGCCGCCGAAATGGAGCGTCTTCAGGAGCTTATCGACCGCAACGACTGGTGGAACCTCGAAAACGCCGTGGAGCGCCGCATGGCCGACATGGGCTGCCCCGACGGCTCCAAGAAGGTCGGCGTGCTTTCGGGCGGCGAGCGCCGCCGCGTGGCCATCACGCGACTTCTCCTGTCTTCGCCGGACGTCCTTCTGCTCGACGAACCGACGAACCACCTCGACGCCGAGACGACTTTCCGCCTCGAGGCGTACCTGAAGGAATTCAAGGGCACGCTCATCGTAGTGACCCACGACCGCTACTTCCTGAGCGACGTTACGGAATGGATACTCGAACTCGACAAGGGCGTGTGCTATCCGTACAAGGGCAACTACGAGGAATGGCTCAAGCAGAAAGAGGCGATGCTCGCGCGCGAAGCGAAGGTCGAGAAGTCGCGGCAGAAGATGCTTGAGAACGAGCTGAAGTGGATCCAGACGAATCCGTCCGGACGCCACGCCAAGGCCAAGGCGCGCGTGGACCGCTACGAAGAGCTCCAGAAGCAGGAAGTCTCCACGCGCGAGGACGACCTCGTGATCCGCATACCGCCGGGTCCGCGGCTCGGGAATCTCGTGGTGCGCGCCGAACACGTCAAAATGGCGTTCGGGGACCAGGTGCTCTACGAAGATCTCAATTTCGACCTTCCGCGCGGCGGCATTGTCGGCGTGATCGGCGCGAACGGCGCGGGCAAGACTACGCTTTTCAAGCTCATCACAGGGCAGCTCAAGCCCACGGCGGGGACTTTCACCGTCGGCGAGACCGTCAAGCTTTCATACGTCGACCAGTCGCGAAGCGAACTCAAGCCGGAGGAGACCGTCTACGAGGCGATCACCGGCGGCGGCGATTTCGTGAATCTCGCCGGGACGACGATGATGAACGGCCGCGCCTACTGCAGCCGCTTCAACTTCCGCGGACCAGAACAGCAGAAGAAGGTCGGCGTGCTTTCCGGCGGCGAGCGCAACCGCGTGCATCTCGCGAAACTCCTCACCTCGGGCGGGAACCTGCTGCTGCTCGACGAACCGACGAACGACCTGGACGTCGCCACGCTCCGCTCGCTCGAAGAAGGCCTCCAGGATTTCGGCGGCTGCGTGATGGTCGTGTCGCACGACCGCTGGTTCCTCGACAGGATCGCCACGCACATTCTGGCGTTCGAAGGCAAAGGCCGCACCACGTGGTTCGAAGGCGGCTACACCGAATACCACGAAGCGCTCGAAAAACGCCGCAGGTGATTCCTGAATACGACATCCACCGTGCCGGAATGCGCGTGGACGACGCGCTTGCCGAACTTGAACGGATAATTTCGGACGCCAGGTTTTCCGGGCCGCCGCTGTTCGCCGTCGTGACCGGCCACGGGTCGCGCGGCGGAACGTCCAGAATCCGCGAAGCCGTCCTGGCGGCCTGCCGCAGGTACCGCGCGCAGAACCACATTCGCGGATTCCTCGCCGGCGAGTTCGCGGCGGACGTCTGTTCGCCCGCGCACGACGCGTTTCCGGACGCGTGGGCGATTCCGGCGCGCTACAAGCGCAGTCCTAATCCCGGCGTGGTTTTCATCTGCGTGTGACGCGGCGCGTCACGCCTGGCGGAAAAGCCCGCTTGTCCACTCGCCGTCCGTGATTTCAGACTCCTGCCTGAATCCGTGCGCGGCGTAGGCCGCGGCGACTTCGGGATATATCGAAGTCAGGATTCCGCTCAGCACCAGCGCGGAGCCCGGCGTACCCGCCACCGATGCGCAGACGCTTGCCGCATGTTCGATCAGCACCGGGCCGAGTATGTTGGCAAGGACGATGTCCGCCGGCGGCTGGGGGCGTTCTATCGAGTCTTCGTAGAATTCGACGTCCGCTCCGTTCGCGGCCGCGTTTTCGCGCGCCACGTCCACGGCGACCGGGTCGAAATCGAAAGCGCGCACCGGCGCGAAGCCGAGTTTGCGCGCGGCTATGGCGAGAATGCCGCTGCCGGTCCCCATGTCGAGCACGGAGCGGCGGACGCCTTCCGCCGCGAGCGCGTCGATGAACTTCAGGCACGAGCGCGTGGTTTCGTGCCTGCCCGTGCCGAACGCCAGGCCGGGGTCGAGCGAGACGACGGTCTGTCCCGGGGCGGGGGTGTAGTCTTCCCACGCGGGCCGCACGGCGAGGCGCGGGGATATTTCGTCAACATGGAACCACTTGCGGTATGCGAGGGACCAGTCTTCGTCGGGGAAGACGTCGATTTGCGGATGCAAATCGAGGCCGATGGCTTTTCCGGCGGATGAAATGGCTTCCGCGGCGCGGGGCGCTTCGGCCGGGTCCGGCGTGAAAATCTGGACTGCGCACTCGCCGGTTTCGGCATCGCGCCAGGTCGATAGACAAAAACCGCCCTCTCCGAAAAGTTCGAAGAGGGCATCCGCATTCTGCCCGTCCACCGGGCAGCTTATGCGCGTCATGGCGTCAGTCCGCCTTGGCGGCGGCCTTCTTGGCGAGCATCTTCTTGACGACCGCCGGGCGCTGCACGAGCACGCGCACGTTTTCGGCGCTCATGAGTTTGACTTCAGCCTCGTCCATGCCGAATTTTACAAGACGGCGGCGCTGCGCCTGCGAGCGGCGCTTCTTGCCACCTTCGGTCTTGCAGGGGCGGACGTGCGATTCTTTGCGTAATGTGCGACCTGTTCCCATTTTCTCTAAACCTTCCAATTGGGTGAAACGAGGGGAAAGTATGGCATTTCCTCCGCCGTCTTGCAAGCGAAAA
>CACYEO010000029.1 GCA_902773475.1 uncultured bacterium
CGGCAAGGGCAGGATGGAGTTTTCCGTCCCGCAGACGGACGGGCGCAAAATCGACACGATCCGCTTCACCGCGGATGTCGCGCCGGGACTGCACACCGTGAGAATATCCAATCCCGGAGACTGGACGCCGGACATCGACAAAATGACGCTTGCGGACTGACGGAGATTCCGCGTTCCCGGCGGGTCTCACTGCACGGGTGCGGGGACGATTCCCGTCTTGACGCGGAGATATTCGCTCATGCGCTTTGCGCGGGCGCGGAAGTTCTCGAATCCGGGCTTGTTTTCCGGACGCGTCCACATGACTTCCGCAAGCGCGCTCGCGCGCGGCCACATCTTGTATTCGAGTTCCCGGGGAGTCCAGGTGTACTCGCTCCAGTTGTTGCCCTGGACGCCGAGAATGTGCTTGGCGTTCGCGGCGGGAATCCCGGCCGTCGGTTCCAGCGAATAGGCCTTTTCAAGCGTCACGTTTCCGCCGATATATTCGTGCGGATCGTTCTTCAGCCCCTGGCGGTAGTCGAGGTAGCAGAAATTGTTGGGCGTCATCACGACATCGTTGCCGCGCTTCGCCGCGGCTATGCCGCCTTTCGACCCGCGCCAGCTCATCACGATCGTATCCTTGCCGGGATCGCCCGCGAGCACTTCATCCCAGCCGACGGCGCGGCGGCCCTTCTTGGCGAGGTATTCGGTGAAGTGCCGCGTCATCCAGCCCTGCAAACCCTCTTCTCCGGCGAGGCCGAGATCTTTGATGCGCTTCTGGCACTTGGCGCATTTCTTCCAGCGGTGCTTGGGCGCCTCGTCGCCGCCGATGTGGATCACGTCCGACGGGAAAAGCGCGCAAACCTCGTCAAGCACGTCCTCGAGGAACTTGACGGTCTTGTCGTTTCCGGCGCAGAAGATGTCGCGGCTGATGCCCCACTGCCAGCGGACGCCGGGGTTCTTGCCGGTGCAACCCAGTTCTGGATAGGACGAAACCGCGGCCACCGCATGTCCGGGCAGTTCGATTTCCGGAATCACCTTTATGTGGCGCGCGGCGGCGTAGGCGACTATCTCTTTAATGTCCTCCTGGGTGTAGAAATACGGGCCGTACTTCTTGTTGTCGAACACCCAGCGCGAACCTTTCTTCTTTTCGCCCTTGGCGACATCCCCGGCGCGCTTGGGGCTTCCGTTGCGCACGGAACCGACCTGGGTCAGACGCGGGTATTTCTTGATTTCGATGCGCCAGCCCTGGTCGTCGGTGAGATGCCAGTGCATCACGTTCATCTTGTGGACAGCCATCGCGTCGAGTATCTTTTTGACTTCCTCCTTGCCGAAGAAATGGCGGCAGTCGTCGACGAGAAGACCTCTCCATTTGAAGCGCGGCGCATCCTCGATTTCCACGCACGGGAAGGAGAGCTCCGTCTTGGGGCCGCGACTGGACTCGCCGAGCTGTTTCAAGGTCTGTTCGGCGTAGAAGCGTCCGGCGTCGTCCGACGCCGCGATGCTTATGCCCTGCGGCGTGACGGAAAGCCTGTACCCCTCTGCGGGGATGGATGCATCCTTCTTGAATGCCGCGGCCCTGGCGACCTCGGCGAAAGATCCGCTTCCGCTTTTGAATACTCCCGGCTTTTCGACGGCCTTGTTCGGCATCGGCACCACTTCTATCGCGGCGGAAGCCGCCGCAGAAACCGCGGCAAACACCGCAGCCGCAGTCGTTTTCATGTTCATTTCAGGTTTCTCCTTTTTTGTCTGTTGCGAGCCGCGTTTCCGCGGCGCCCTTCAAGCTGTTTGCTTCTTCGAGGCCGACACAAGCCAGTGCGGCATCGGGGGAGGCACCGCGCGCGTCTGCGCGTCCTCGAACCCGGCGGCGGCGAGCCATTCCTTCAGTTCGGCGTCGGAAAAGACCCATCCGTTGGGCATCGTGAGCGCCATGTTCACCGCGAAGAGCGCGGAAAACGGCGGATCAGTGCGCGAAGCGTCCGTCATCATATCCAAAACGTATATGCGCCCGCCGGGCCTGAGCGCGTCCGCCGCGCGCTTCAGTATGCCGGCCGCGTCCTCCGGCGACTCCTGGTGCAGTGCGCCGAAAACCGTCACGGCATCGTAAGCGCCGCTCTCGTAGACGTCCGAACGGTAGTCGCCGGCGCGGCATTCTATTTTCCCGGAAAGGCCGGCCTTTGCTACCATTCCGGCCGCGAATTCCGAAATCGCCGGAAGATCCACCGTGACGATCTTGTCGATCTGCGGCGCGCTTTGCGCCATGAGGATTGCGTATGCGCCGGGCCCGCCCGCGAGATCGAGAACGCGGCGGCAGTCCGCCCCCAGATCCAGCATCGGCACGACGGACCTTCCTATCCCCATTGCGCGTCCGTACATCGCGGCGGCGAAAGTCCCGGTCCGCGCGGCGTCGCCGCCGAGGTGCGCCGAAGGATCCTCCGGCGGGCGCCCCGTCTTGACGAGGCCGACGAGGCGTCCCCACACGGGATAGACGTCGCGGTTGTAGCGTATGGCGCCGGTGAGATCCGCGGGAGAGCCTTTCACGAGCGCCATCGCGGAGGCGGGCGTGTTGGAGTATACGCCCTGCGCATTCTTCGCGAGAAGTCCGCAGGCGACGCAGGCGTCGAGCAGAAGCCGCATCCCGCGCGGCGAAGCGCCGCACGATGAAGCGACTTTGGCGGCGCCGGCGTCCGCGCCGAGATCGCGGACCGCGTCGAACACGCCGCAGTCTATCGCGGCGAAAAGGACGGCCGACGAATAAAAAGCCGAAGCAAGATCGACTATTCCCTGCACCGTAAGCGGTTCTTTCATTTTTCTTCCTCCGCGCCGCCAATCCCCTGGATTGCCTTGAAACGCGTTTCGCGCAATGCGTCAATGTAGGCGTCCACCGCGGGAGTGCGCCGTTTCACGGTCATCTTGAAAGGCAGATTCATTCCAAGCGGCCTCATCATGTTCAGCAGACGGATGTCGGAGACATGGATTTCGGACGGCGCGAAGCCGGCCGCGAGGATCCTGTCAAGCGTCTCCTGCGCGAGATGCTCCCATATTTTCGCCAGCCCGTCCGGAAGCCGCGCCGGCGGAACCGAGAACACCTGCGCGAAAACTCCCTTGCCGCCCGCGGCGTCGGCGGCGGCGAAGAGATAGCAGATGCGCGGCTTCTCGTCCTTCGTGATCAGCTGGGGGATCGCCGTGAAAGCGATTTCCCACGCGGCGTCCTTCCGCATTTCAAGCGTTTTCGCCTTTGCGATCTTCGCGTTGTCCAGCGAAATGCGGCGCTCGAACTTGATCGGATTTTCCGGGATGGGGCAGGGGGCGTCGCGCCAGCGGCCGGGCTCGTATTCCTCGCGGCAGAACATCGCTTTCTCGGACGCGAACGATCCCGGCAGCTCCGGATCCTCCTCGAAACGCATCAAAAGGCCGAAAGTCTCCCACAGCGTTTTCACGACGCCCTGGGCGGTGACGTCGTCGGCGGTCTCCGGAACGAATCCAGGAAAGAACGACACGAACGTTATCGAGCCGTCTTTCTGGTATATGACTTCATCGTGCTCGACATCGCCCGGCGTAAAGGCGAGCACCGCGGCCGGGTTTCTGCGCAGCAGCTGTATTTTCGTGAACGCCTCCCAGCCGCGCACGAGCATCAGCCGCACCTTTATTTCAGGGACTTCGCCTTTGACGGCCGACACGAAGAACGTCTCGCCGCCTGCCGGCTTGACCGCCCAGTTGGAAGGATACGCGCTCTCCCACGAATCAAGGCGCGCGATCTTCTCCGCGATTTCCCTTGCCGAAACGATGTTGTGCAAAACGGTCTCCGTTCCCCGCTATCCGCGCGCTCAGCGTTTTTTCGGTTTCGTACCGGTGTCCACGCTGGACATGTCAGGCACGTCGATCGTCTGCCCGATGCGGAGATGCTTGGGATCGAGACCGGGATTGGCGTCGAGTATGTCCTGCACGGTGCATCCGTATTCGCGGGCGATGAGCCCCAGAGTCTGTCCCTTGACCACTACATGCGCCCAGGCTTTCGTCGGGACCTGGCGGGCGGGCCTTGCCGGCGCTCCGCCGGAACGGGCGGCGGCGGGCGGCGGCGCGCTTCTGTAGAGAGCCTCGACCTTGCGCGTAATCTCCTCCACGATTTCGCGCCGCTGCGCCTGCTGTGCGCGGGCCAGCGCGGAAATCGCCTCGCGGAGGCTTTCCTGCGCGCTGCGGAGTTCGTCGATCTGCACTTGCAGGCTGGCGCCCGCGCCGCTCGCTTTTTCAAGATTGGCAAGGCGGGTGTCGAGTATTTCCTGGTTGCGCGACAGGACGTCGAACTGCTCGGCGAGCTGGCGCGTCTCCTGGAGCGCGGCTTCGAGTTTGTAGGCGTTCCGCGCGGCGGCGGCGCGGTCGTTGGCGGCCGCGCAGAGCGCGAACGCGGCGGCTGCGGCGGCAATCGCGGTTTTCACGGTGATCGGTTTCATCTGTCTTTCTCCTTTTGTTTTCCAGTTCCTGTGCATATTCCGGCGCTGCCGTCACAGCGGCGCCGCATACATGAAACACATCCAAAGCGCGGCGAGCGCGCCGGCAACGATGAAAAGAAGCGTCCTGCGGTGCGAAGCGTCCATCTCCTCCGCGCTTTCGCATCCGCCGGCCCAGCCGTCCTTCGCAAGCATCCTGAAAAGCGGCAGGTGCAGGGTTCCCGGACGTTTCGCCCCGTCCTGCGGCGGCTGCGCGGCATCGACGCCGTTTCCGGCATCCAGCCCGGCGCGCGCGGAGCAAGTCCGGGCGCGGCGTCTTTCAATGAACGAAGGCAGTATCGGGGACATGGCTTCAGGGGAGTTTGAGTTTCATTCCGGCGCGGATTTCCGCATCTGTCGAAACCGCCGCCTTGTTCAATTCCCGTATCCGCTTCCACTCGGCGTCGGTTCCGTAGAATTTGCGCGATATGCTCATAAGCGTGTCGCCGGGCTCTACCGTATACACGGCGGGGCGCTGCGGCGCCTTGGCGGATTTGCCGTCCGCGCCGCCGCCGAGAGAGGGGAGGAGGGTGCCGCGCGGCTTCTCCGCCGGGCCTTTCGCGCGCGGCGGCAGCGGCGGCGCCTTCGCGTCTTCTTCGCCCGCCTCGGCGAGGACGGCCTTCGCTTCGGCAAGCCCGCCTGCGGCCTCCGGCGAATCTTCCATGCCGGCCGCCTCGAGCACGGAGCGCGCTTCGGCGAGCGGATTGTCCTCTTTGGCGTCGCCGGCGATCAGTTCCATTTCATCCGGCGGTTTCGGCGCCGGCTCCGCGCCGCGTTTCGCCGACGGCCCGCTTCCGGTTCCGGTTCCGGCGGAAAGCGCCGTTTCGAGTTCCTTCGAAAGCCGCTTGTTCGTTTCGCCCAGCGAAACTATCTTGCGCGCGAGCGAAAGATTCTCCTTCTTCAGTTTTTCGGCTTCGGCAAGCGCCTTGCGCAGCTCGGCGACGGTCTTCTTGTCCTTTTCAGGGGAGACGCCGGCGGACGGGGCCAGCTCGTTGGCGAGCAGGCTGCGGCAGAGCGCGGCGCGCCCCTGCGCGACGGCGAACTTGTCGGCGCCGGGCCGCATGGCGATGTATTCGCGATAGTGCGCAATCGCGCCGATATAGTCTTTTTTGTGGTCCTGCAGCAGCACGGCCAGCTGGAAGTGCGCGCTCGCGGCTTCGGGAATCTTGCGGACGGTCTTCTCGAAGCCCTCGACGGCCGCGTCGAGCCGTCCGGCCTTGTAGTCGGCCTCGGCGTTGCGGTAAAGCGCGCTCTGGCGCTCCTCCGCCTCCGTCTCCGCGACGGAAGACCCGCAGCCGGCGCAGAGCGCGGCCGCGAACGCGGACGCCGCGATGCGGAATGCAAAAGTCTTTTTCATGATCCGTCTCCGTCCTCCGTATACTCCGGACCGTCCGGATCTTCGCCGGAACCGTCATCTTCGCCGCCGGACGGCGGCTTCAGGAAAATCGGGCGGAACTGCCTGTCCTCCGCGGAGTCTTCCTCCGGCGCGGACGGTTCCTCATCTGTCGCGACTCCGTCTCCGGGCGCAGCGTCCCCGTCCTGCGCGGCGGGCGGCTTCGCGTCCTTTTCCACCGCGACGTCGCCGTTCGCGTCGAGCCCCGGAAGATCCGGCGCGCCGTCTTCCTTTTTCTCCGGCTCGGGCGGTTTTTTCTTTTCGTAGCGCTTGGCGCGCTCTTTCGGATCGTCGCGCTGGAGCGTGGGGTCGAGTTCGTTGAGCTGCTGGAGCGACGAAAGGCCGAAATGCTCCAGGAAAAGCGGCGTGGTGCCGTAGAGATACGGATGCCCGGGCAGTTCGCTTCTGCCGACGAGCCGGACGAGCTGGAGATCGGTCAGGGTCTTCACCATCGTATCCACCGACACGCCGCGTATCTGCTCTATTTCCGCCTTTGATATCGGCTGGCGGTATGCGATTATGGCAAGCGTCTCGAGAGAGGCGCGGGAAAGGCGCGACGGCCTGTCGAGATGGAGCAGCGCGCGCACGTAGCGGCCGCATTCGGGAACGGTCTGCAACCGGTACGTTCCGCCGGAGTTCACGAGCTTGAAGCCGGTCTCGCCGCGCTCGAGCTCTTTTTCAAGGCCGCGGAGCGCGTTTTCTATTTCGCGCGAAGTGCACGAACCGTACACGGACATTACGTCCGCGTCGTCGCCCTCTTCGGGCTTCACGGAGCGGATGCATTCGCGCAGATCCGCGGCGGAAAGCGGCGATTCGGAAGCGAACAGCAGGGAGCCTACGATTTTCTGCAGCGACGACGGCAGCGGCACGGACGGTTCGCGGCGCGCGGGCTTTGCCGCAGGCGCGGAAGGCTCCGCGGCCTCCGGCGCGGCCGGTTCCGCGGCTCCGGCCTCCGGCGCGGCGGGTTCCGCCGCGGAGATCGTCTCTTCTTCAGTATTCATCTGGCGTTTCAAGAGGCGTGTCGCCGTCCGTCTCGTCCGACGGCAATACGGTGATTTCGTGGAACGCGGCGTTCTGGAAAACGAGAATCCTGTGCTGGCGCAGGAGTTCCAGAAGCGCGAGGAAAGTGACTATTATCTCGCCGCGCGGAGACTGCGGCGTGAAGAGGCGCGAGAATGCGATGTTGCCGTCCTCGCGCACTTTTCCGAGGATCAGATCCATCTTGTCGGGCACGCTCCAGCGCATGCCCTTGAGTTCGCCCGGCGGGATTTCCGCCGCGCGCGCGAGGACGGTCTGGAACGCGCCGAGCAGGTCGAAAAGCCCGATTCCGCGCAGCGCGCCGACGGCGTCGGAGGCGGTTTTTTCAAACTTGGGCCTGCCGCCGCCATAGTCGTACGATTCAAGCGAGCGCACTTCGAATTCGGCGAGCCGCGACGCGGCGTCCTTGAATTTCTTGTACTCCACGAGCTGCCGCACGAGATCGAGGCGCGGATCGACCCACTCCTCGTCGCCGCCTTCCTCGGCGGCGCGCCTTTCCACGGGCAGGAGCATCCGCGATTTTATGACCATCAGCGTGGCGGCCATCACGACGAACTCCCCGGCGATGTCGAGGTCGAGCTTGCGCATCAGGTCCAGATACTCCATGTACTGGACGGTTATCTTCTCGATCGGGATGTCGTAGATGTCCAGCTCGTCGCGGCGGATGAGGTACAGAAGCAGATCGAGAGGTCCTTCGAAGACCTCCAGATCCACCTTGTACTCCTCCGCGAAAAGCTCTGCCTGCGCCATGTCGCCGCTCCGCCCGCTACTCCAGGCCCACCGCCGCGCGGGCGCGGTGCAGCGTGTCCGACGCGCGTTCGCGGGCGCGGCGCGCGCCGTCTTTCAGCACGTCGGCCACGTAGTCCGGATCCTTTTCGAGTGCGGCGCGTTTTTCGCGGAACGGCGCGAACGTGCGCTCGTAGATTTCGAAAAGCGCCTTTTTCGCCTCGCCGTAGCCCATGCCGCCGGCGCGGAAGCGCGCCGCCATGGCGGCCGCCTCTTCGGGCGTCGCGAAGAGCTTGTAAAGACCGTATATCGAAGAAGCGTCCGGATCCTTGGGGTCTTCGACCGCCGCGCAGTCGGTCTTTATCCCCATTATCTGCTTGCGGATCCGCTTGAGATCGTCGAAAAGCCCGATCGTGTTGCCGTAGCTCTTGGACATCTTCTGCCCGTCGGTTCCGAGTATCACGGCGACGTTCTCGGCGATCAGCGCGTCGGGGATCTTGAATATCTCGCCGTATGCGTTGTTGAACTTGATCGCGATGTCGCGCGTCACTTCGAGATGCTGCTTCTGATCCTTGCCGACCGGGACTTTCTCGGCCTGCATCAGAAGGATGTCGGCGGCCATGAGGACCGGATACGTGAAAAGGCCGTGGGTCGCAGGCTTGCCGTGGGCAAGCTTGTCCTTGTACGAATGGCATCTTTCTATGAGTCCCATCGGGGTTATCACGGAAAGAAGCCACGCGAGCTCCTGCACTTCGGGAACGTCGCTCTGGCGGTAGAAGACGGTGCGCGAGGGATCGAGACCGCAGGCGAGGAAGTCGAGCGCGACGTCGCGCACGCTTTCGCGCAGGAACTGCGGATCGCGCACCGTGGTCAGCGCGTGGTAGTCCGCTATGAAGAAAAACTCCTCGCCCTGCTCCTGCAGGGAGATCATCGGGCGCATCGCCCCGAAGTAGTTGCCGAGGTGCAGTTTGCCGGAAGGCTGTATGCCGGTCAGAATTGTCATTTTCAGTTCCTGGCTTCCTCGCGGAGGGATTTCAGGAGCGCGATTTCCGCCCTGTATCCGTCGAGGTCGTTGGGGGTTTCAAGATAGAACGGCAGATCGCGCAGCAGGGGATGGTTCACGACGCGCGCAAGCGCGTCCAGGCCGATTTTGCCTTTTCCGATGCAGGCGTGGCGGTCCTTGCGCGCTCCGAGCGCGTTGAGCGAATCGTTCAGATGCACGGCCTTGAGCCGGTCGAGTCCGACCTCGCGGTCGAACGTTTCCAAGACGCCGTCGAGACCGCCGGCGATGTCGTATCCGGCGTCCCACACGTGGCAGGTGTCCAGACACACTCCCAGGACGCCGCCGCACTCCACGCCGTCTATGATGCGGCGCAGTTCGCCGAAGTCGCGTCCCGTTTCGCTGCCTTTCCCCGCCATCGTCTCGAGCAGGACGGTCGTGGAGATGCCAGGGCGGAGGATGCGGTCGAGCATCGAAACTATGTGCGCGATCCCGGCGTCCGCGCCCTGGCCCGTGTGCGAACCGGGATGGAAGTTGTACAGCGCGCCGGGGGTGTATTCAAGGCGTTTGAGATCGTCCGCCATCGTCGCTTCCGCGAACGCGCGGACGCGCGGCTCCGCGCCGGCGGCGTTCAGCGTGTACGGCGCGTGCGCAAGTATCGGGCCTATGCCGTGCGCGCGCGCGTACTCCATGAACGCCGCGGCGTCGTCCGGCGACACCGGCTTCGCGGCGCCCCCGCGCGGATTGCGCGTGAAGAACTGGAAGACGTTCGCGCCGATCGACACGGCGGTCTGGCCCATCGCCATGTACCCGCCGGCCGAAGAAAGATGGCAGCCTATCTTGAACACTTTCCCCGTTCCTCCGCAGCCGTCACAGGAACAGCCCGACGGACGCGATCTCCTGCGCGTCGAGGGCGTATACGGGATCGATCTCCACGGGGACGGACTCGTCCACCTTTATCCCGGCCTCCGCGAGCTGGCGGCGCCACTTCGCCTGGAGTCCGGCGCGGCACGTCGCGGGGGAATCGTTCCCTTCCGCGTTCTTGACGGGGAAGAATTCGTCCGCGCGGTCGAACGCGAGGTTCGTCACGCGCTTCGCGTCCGCGAGGCAGTCGAATATGAATTTCTCGAACTTCCATCCGTTCGGCGCTGAAGGCTTCACGGCGCGCCCCTTCGCGTCCACGCACGGAATCTTCTTGTGCGCAAGGTGCAGCGGCATGTCCTTCGCCGCCTCTTTTTCGAGGAACGCGCGGTCGAACACGTGGATCGCCGGGGAACCGTACTTGAAATAAAGCTCTCCGTCCTTCGTGCGGCGGTTGTTCATCTCGTCCGTCATTTCGGTGTATTCGATCATGTCGAACGAATCGCCGCGTTTCACGACCATGCCGAGCCCCTCGCCGGGATCGCGCTTGGCGCAGAGTTTCAGCGAGTACTGGGACTTTTCAAGCACATGCAGACCGATGAAGGCGGGGTCGCAAATTTCCACGGCAGGGTTGTCCACCTGGAAATAGAAGAGCGTGCGCACGCCGCGTTTGCGCATGTCGGCGAAACAGCCGCGCTTCTCAAGCGCGTCCACCATGCCGCCGTGGCCGTCGGGCGACATGAATATCCTGTCCTTCGCGGCCATGATGATTTTGCCGCCGTCGTCCAGGCCGGGCCACATGCCCTGGGTGAAGAATACCACGTTTTCGGGATCGAGTCCGAAAAATCCGTTCTGCTTGAAAAACGCGCGCGTCGCGGCATCGTTCGCCTCGCTCGTCATTATGTAGAGCGGGATGTCCGCCCCGTAGCGCAGGGAAAGCGCAAGCACTTTGCGGGCGTGGTAGTGGAAGAGCGACGCGTTGGTGATCGGTCCTATCTCGTAGGCGCCTTTGGGGCCGTCGAATCCCAGGCGCGAACCCTGGCCGCCCGCCACGAGCAGGACGCCGGTCCTGCCTGCGGCGATCTCTTTTTCGCCCGCGGCGACGGCGCGCGCGCGCGCCTTTCCGGCGAGTTCGTGGACCTTGGGCGCGACGGGCGCGCGCTTCTTCGCGGGCGGCTCGCCGCGCTTGGAAAGCAGGTCCGCCATGCGCGCGAGCGCGCGAAAATCTATCGAGGCTATCTGCGCGATGAGAGCCTCGCGGGAAGCCTTGCCGAGCTGCTTCCAGAAGCGCAGCACGTGTTCCTGTCCGTTTTCTTTCAGAATCTTTCCGGCCTGTGCGAAATCCATGGCAATCCCTTTCTTTGCGTGAAGTTGGAGTATTTAACCACAGAAAGCCCCTCCGCGCAAGCACGGAAAATCCGGGTGCGGTTTTTTCGACAGCCGGGCAATTGCAAAGCATAAGAAAAAATCGCGCCCGCGCGGTTGCCGCCGCCCCCCGTAAATGGTAAACTCGCGGCATGAAATACTTCTTGATTCTCGTCGGCGCGGTTCTGGCGAACAACTTCGTGTTGAGCCGCTTTCTCGGCTGCTGCCCGTTCCTGGGCGTTTCCAAGAAAACGGAAACCGCGCTGGGGATGTCCGGCGCGGTGGTGTTCGTGATGACCGCCGCGTCCGCCGTGACGTGGTGCCTCGACAGGTGGGTCCTGCGGCCGTGCGGCCTTGAATACATGCACACGCTGGCGTTCATCCTGGTGATCGCGGCGCTTGTGCAGTTCATCGACATGGCCATGAAACGCTTCGCGCCGCCCCTCCACGCCGCTCTGGGCATATTCCTGCCGCTCATAACCACGAACTGCGCGGTTCTCGGCGTGGCGGAGCTGAACGAAAAGGCCGGCAGCCCGTTCCTCGAATCCGTGTTCTTCTCGTTCGCGGCCGCGATCGGTTTCGGCCTCGCGCTCGTGGTCTTTTCGGGACTTCGCGAAAAACTCGCGCACGCCGCGCCGCCGCGCGCGTTCCAGGGCGTCGCGATCGCGCTTGTGACCGCCGGTCTGCTCGCCCTCGCTTTCATGGGATTCTCCGGCATGGTTTGAGATCCCGGACAAACAACCGCAAAAAGGAAGTTGCAAATGTCAGCCATTCTTGTCGCCGCCGGTGTCCTCGCCGGCACGGGTCTCGTCTGCGCAGCCGCGCTCGCGCTCGCCGACCGCTACCTTTCAGTGAAGGAGGATCCGCGCATAGGGCTTCTCACGGCCGCGCTTCCGGGCGCGAACTGCGGCGGATGCGGCTACGCCGGATGCGGCGACTACGCGCGGGCGATGGCCTCCGGCGCGGCGAAACCCGGAATGTGCGCGCCGGGCGGCGCCGCATGCTCCGCCGCATGCGCCGGAATCCTGGGCGTAGCCGCCGAAGCCGCCGAAAAACGCGTGGCGCTTGTGCACTGCTGCGGATCGCGCAGCGAAGCGATCCGCGTGGGCGACTACAACGGCATCTGCGACTGCAACGCCGCGGCCGCCGTGGCCGGCGGCGACAAAGGATGCCGCTTCGGATGCCTGGGATACGGTTCGTGCGCGAACGTCTGCCCGAAGCATGCGATATCGATCGAGGACGGACTCGCCAAAGTCGACAAGCGCCTGTGCATCGGATGCGGACAGTGCGTCGCCGCGTGCCCGCGCAAACTGATAGAACTCGTGCCCGCTTCGGCGACGATACACGTTTTGTGCAACAACCCGCTTCGCGGGCCGGAAGTCCGCAAGGTGTGCGGCGTGGGATGCCTCGGCTGCCATCTTTGCGAAAAACTCGCCGGGCCGGAATCGGGAAGTTTCAAATTCGACGGCTTCCTCGCGCGCATTGACTACACCCGCGCGCCTTCGGATGCGCAGCTTGTGGCGAAATGCCCGGCCAAGTGCATACGCGAGGACGGGCATTTCGAAACCGGCGCGTGA
>CACYEO010000030.1 GCA_902773475.1 uncultured bacterium
AAGCACGTGGCGATACTCGGACACTCGCGCGGCGGCAAGACCGCGCTCTGGACGGGAGCCACCGACAAGCGTTTCGCGCTGACGTATTCGGTGCAGTCCGGCTGCGGCGGAGCGAAGCTGAACCACATCTCGCTCCCCAAGTCCGAAAGCATCAAAATCATAACGAGGAACTTCCCGCACTGGTTCTGCAAGAACTACAACAAGTACCGCGGCAAGGAGATGTCGATGCCGTTCGACCAGCACATGCTCGCCGCGCTCGTCGCGCCGCGGCTGCTTCTCATAAGCTCGGCGACCGAGGACGCATGGGCGGGACCGCTTGGCGAATGGTGGTCTGCGCGGCTGGCTTCGCCCGCGTGGGAACTCTACGGGAAGAAGGGCCTCGTTGCCGACAAGTTCCCCGCGCCCGAAACGCCGCAGTTCAACGGCTCGGTCGGCTATTTCATACGCACGGGGGTGCACAGCCTCACGCGCTATGAATGGGGAAGGGTCATGGACTTCGCGGAAAAGAACGGATGGAAGGGATGCGTCCCTTCCGCCCGCAAATAACGCCAAACCGCGCGCAGGGCGGCGATGGGCAGGCCAGGCGACGGCAATTCCGGCAACGCCGTCTCGTGGCCGAAACGCGCAAAAAGATCGCCTCCTTCAGGAAAAGGACGGACAGGCAGATTCTTTCGTTCGCGATACGCCGGCAGAAATTTTCGTACTACCGGAACCTGATGAAAAGGGGATGATCCGATGACCGTTTCCGCAGTCATACCCACATACAACCGCGCAGACATGGTCTGCCGCTGCATCAAAAGCATTCTCGCGGCGGAGAAAGACGGCTTCGATGTGGAAATAATCGTCGTGGACGACGCCTCGCCGGACGGCACCCGGGGCCGCATCGCGTCAGAATTCCGCGATTCGCCGCTGACATACCTGCGCAACGGAAAGAACTCCTTCCAGGCGGTCTCGCGCAATCGCGGCGCGGCAGCAGCCAAGGGGGGATACATTCTTTTCCTCGACGATGACAACGAAGTCGATCCGCGCATCTTCAAGGAACTGCTTGAAGTGTTCAAATCGCACCCGCGCGCGGGGCTCGTCGCGCCGATGGCAATCCACAAGCGCCCGACGGACGAAAATCTCGTATGGTCGCTCGGAAGCGGATTCAACCGCTGGACGTCCATGCCGCAGGATCGCATGCCGAACCTGCCGCTCGCGGAACTTCCCGCCGGACAGGACGTCTATCCCACGACATACTATCCGAACGGCTTCATGGTTTCGCGCGCCGCATTCGACGCCGCCGGCGGATTCGACGAAAAATACATCCAGATTTTCGAAGAGTCTGACTTCGGCTGGAAGATAATGGAAGCCGGATACGAAGAATACGTTTCGACAAAGGCGCGAACCTGGCATTACGGATTTCTCGAGCCGGGCTGCGCCCCCGAACTGCGCAGGCTGGGGATTGAAAGACCGCTTCGCACGTACTGCTTTGCGAAAAACCGCCTCCGCTTCGCGCGCAAGCATTTCAATTTCCTGCAAGTCCTCTCGGTTTCGCTCGTATTCGCGCCTCTTTCCGCGGTCTACTATTCGGCCGTGGCGCTGAAACACCGCCGCGCCGACATAGCCTGGGCGTACATCAAAGGCACGCTCGCCGGCATCTTCGGCCTGTGACGTTCCCGCCAGGCGTCACACCCCGGCAACCCAAACACTCAAACACCCAAACACTTATGAGACGTCAGACGCGAGACGAGAGTGCGGTTCCTCCTTTTCTTTTCCTTTGCCTTCCTCAACCAATCCTTCTCTCGTTTCGACCTCTGTCTCCACCCCGACAGAACGCCTTTCCGGGGTGTTCCACTGCATATTGCACTTCCCGGAAAAATTTTTCCGCTCGCTTCCGGGAGAAAAAAAGAGTAGACTAACATCCAAACCCCGCAAAAGGTGAGCGGGTTGCGAAAGGTCAAACCGTGAATAGCCCCAAACAGACCACTTCCTCCGGCAAAAACTCGGCATACGCCCAGTCCGGCGTCAATATCGACGACAAAATGTCCGCCCTGCGCACCGTCAAGGAGCTTGTCTCTACGACGAAAACCCCCGGCGTCATAGGCGGAATCGGCTCGTTCGGCGGGCTGTTCAAATCCCCCGGCAAAGACACCCTGCTGGTTGCTTCCACGGACGGCGTGGGGACGAAGCTCAAAGTCGCCGCGATGATGAAGAAGCACGACACCGTGGGGCAGGACATCGTAAACCACTGCGTGAACGACATACTCGTGCAGGGGGCGCGGCCGCTGTTTTTCATGGACTACGTGGGAACGTCCAAGTTCGACGGTCCGGTTTTCAAGGAAATCGTCTCCGGCCTCTGCAAAGCCTGCAAGGAAAACGGGATGGCGCTCCTCGGCGGGGAGACGGCGGAAATGCCGGGCCTATATCCTGTCGGCGAATACGACCTTGTGGGCACTATCGTCGGCTGCGTTGAAAAGAGCAAACTGATCACGGGCAAGTCCATACGCGCCGGGGACGCGATTCTCGGATTCCCGTCCAACGGTTTGCAGACGAACGGCTTTTCGCTCGCCCGCCGCGTGTTTTTCGATTTGTGCATGCTCAGCCCGAACGACAGGCTGCCCGGCACCAGCCAGACCGTAGGTTCCGCGCTTCTCGCAGTCCACAAGAGCTTCCTCAAGCCCGTCATGAAATTGATTGAGCGCGGCGTGAAGATCAGCGGCATGGCGCACATCACCGGGGGAGGGTTCCCGGACAACATTCCGCGCGTCCTGCCGAAGGCGGTGGACGCCGAAATCAACCGCGCCTCGTGGGATCCGCCGGTCGTTTTCCAGTTCATCGAACGCATGGGACACGTCGACCGCGATGAAATGTACCGCGTGTTCAACATGGGCATCGGCTACGTGCTGATCATACCCAAGAAGGACGTAAAGCGCGCAAAGGCCGCGATGGCGTCGATAAAGCAGCCTATCGTGGAAATAGGCGTGGTCCGCAAGGGGACGGGCAAAGTCCGCTACGTGAACTGAAGCGCAGGCGCGGCATTATTTGTCGCGGTGCGAAAACACAAGCTGTCCGGCCAGGATGTCGCGCTCTATCGCAGGGCGCGACGCGTTTTCTTTGGCGATTTCCATCGGGGACTTTTCTTTCGGCTTTTCCTTGGCTTCGCCTTTGCCGGGCGCAGTCTTCCTGGCCGTCTGGCGCTGCTGCGGCTTGTGCTTTATGGTTTTGCCGAAACCGCTGCCGGACGGCGAACCGCGAAAGCCGCCTCTCGCGCCGCCGAATCCGCCGCGCGCGCCGGTCCCGAAGCCCTTGCCGGAACTGTGGCGGCCTGAAGAATGCCTGCCCGAGGGTCCGGCCAGGCCGGATTCATGCGATCCTGCGTCTCCCAGCGCCTTCGGCGGCTTTTTGCCGTCATCCTTGACCACGGCTTCGCCCGGAACGCCGGGCTGCTTGAATTCGAGATCCGCAATGAGACCTTCGCGGACAAGCCGCACCGCGTGCTGGATGTCGCCGTATATGAGATCGCGGTCGAAGGAAGCGACGAACTGGATGGGCTTGGGGTCGCAATACGTGAATTCGATATTCCAGAGGAGTTTTTCCGTTTTCGCGCGCGATCCGGTCCCGGCGCTGCGGAGAATGCGCATCAACCCTTCGCCGAGTTCTATGCGAGCAGGCGAGAACACTTCGCCAGGATGCGGGGGAGGATACGGCTTGCGCGGGTTTTTGCGCGGCGGCGTGTAGACGCATCCCGTCGTTTCGAAAAGTTCGATATGGGGTTCGCTCCTGCGGCGCCTTTCGAAATCCTTCCATTCCACAGGCGTTTCGCCGAGATGCCCGCGATCGTCGTACGCGCCGACGACCGGCGGCTTCGAATCGCCGCGCGAGACTATGCGGTATATCTGCGTCTCGGCGTTTTTGTCGTCGCGGTCCGAAGCGAAAACGCACCACCACACGGCGCCGGAGGGCTGGCAGTCCGGGCGGGTCTCCGCCGGACAGTCTTCGTACCAGAAGAAAGGCATGGAGCCGAGCGCGTCGGTAAGCGCGGAGAGGTTGCGCGGGCCGACGCGCTTGCCTTTGAACGGATCCTGCACCGGACCGTTCGCGGCGGACTCGTCCTCCTGCTCCGGTTCTTCTTGAGGTTTGACCTCCGGCGGCTTTTCGGCGGGTTTTTCCTCCACGACCGGCTTGGGCGGTTCGGGAGCCTTGGCAGCCTCCTGCGTTTCCGTGCGGCGCGGTTTTTTATTCTTCTGCGTCTTCTTTTCATCTCCGCCGAAGAACGACAGGGCAAACCATATCGCAACGCCCGCAAGGATGAAACCGGCCGCGGTCTTCGCAATGCCCGCCCAGTCGATGTTTTTTTTCTTCTTCTTGTTCTTTCCGGGCGCTTCGCCGCCCGGCATCGCGAAAGGAGGCGCGTCCGGGACGGGCGGCGGGGGAGGGGGGGCGGCGCGAAGCGCGACGGAACCGCCGCCGGGCGTTGCGATACGGGGCTTGGGAGGCGCAACGGCGGACTTGTTCTTGAAGCCGAGCTTGCGCTCCTCGGGCGGAAACGCCTCGCCGGTGGAAAGATCGAACCACAGGACGTTGGGCGCGACTTCGGCGAATCCGGGATCGCCTTTCATCGCGGCCTTGAACGAGCATTTCGAGCCGGGCGGCAGGGACGGGCGGATTTCGCTTTCGAGGCTGCGACAGAGATCGAAAGGATTCTCCAGTTCGCCCGGTTCGTAGACGAGAAACACCGCCTGCGGCCCGTAGAGGGGAGGCTTCGAGAAAAACGCTTTTATCAAATCGAGGCAGGGTTCGACGTTTTCTTCGCCGAATAGCGACTCGAGCGCGGGAAATTCTCCAGCCATTTGCCCTCCAGGTTGCAAATTCGACGTCAGCCTTTGCGCGGCCAGTATTTATCGCTGAGTTTCGAAGGAATGCCCGTTTCCGAACGCTCGAAGCATCCGGCGAGTATTTCCCATCCGCGGTCGAGCGCCTGTTCGAGCGGAATGTTCACCGCCAGATCCATCATGCCCTTCTCGAACGCTTCGCCGTATTTGATCAGCTTGCGGTCCCATTCAGACATGCGGAAGCCCATCGACTGCTTTTCCGCCGTCTCCTTGTAGGACGAATAGAGTTTTATCATCGCGTCCATCAAAGTGCGGTGGTCTTCGCGGGTGTCCTTGTTGACCTGCTGTTTGAGACGGGAAAGCGAACCGAACGGCTCGATGCGCCCGTTGCGGAGATAGAACTGGCCTTCGGTGATGTAGCCGGTGTTGTCCGGGACGGGATGGGTGACGTCGTCGCCGGGCATTGTGGTGACGGCGAGGATGGTTATGGAACCCGCGCCGTTGAAATCCACGGCCTTTTCGTAGCGGGAGGCGAGTTCGGAATACAGGTTCCCGGGATAGCCGCGGTTGGAGGGGATCTGCTCCATGGTGATGGAGATTTCCTTCAGCGCGTCGGCGAAAGACGTCATGTCCGTGAGCAGGACAAGCACGCGTTTGCCGCGCAGGGCGAACTCTTCGGCGACGGCGAGGGACGCGTCGGGCACGAGCATGCATTCCACGACCGGATCTGCCGCGGTATGCACGAACATGACGGTGCGCGCGAGCGCGCCCGACTCGTCCAGGGTGTCGCGGAATTTGAGATAGTCGTCGTATTTCAGCCCCATGCCGCCCAGGACGATCACATCGACTTCCGCCTGAAGGGCGATCCGCGAAAGCAGTTCGTTGTACGGCTCGCCGGCCTTGGCGAAAATCGGCAGCTTCTGGCTTTCTACAAGCGAGTTGAAGAGGTCGATCATCGGAATGTTCGTGCGGACCATCTTCTTCGGGACGACGCGTCTGGCGGGATTGACCGAAGGCCGCCCTGTCTCCACGGTCGGGCCGGACGAAAGATCCGGGCCTCCGTCGCGCGGCCTGCCGGTTCCGGTGAACGCCCTGCCGAGAAGCGCGTCGCCGCACGGAATGCGCAGCGCGGAGCCGAGGAAGCGCACGCGCGCGGAAGTGTCCACGCCGCGCGCCCCCGCGAATATCTGGAGCGTCACGTTTTCGCGGTCGAGCTTGATCACCTGCGCAAGGGACGTCCCGGCGCGGCTTTCGATTTCAGCGATCTCGCCGTACTTCACGCCCTCTGCGCGGAGCGTGGCGACGGAACCGGACAGCGAATCTATCTTGCGGTAGACTTTGTTGTCAAACACGGGAAGCCTCCTTGATGCGCGTTTCGATGTCTTTCACTGCCGCTTCATACTCCGGCGAGCCGGCGGGCGTGTTGTTCCAGTCGATGAACGCCTGCTGCAGATTCAGGAAGAATTTGCGCGTTTCGTCCTTGTCTTCGAAACGGCACTCCATCGAAAGCGCCTTTTCGGTTTCTTCGAACATTGCGCGCTGGCGGTCTTCCGGAGTGGACGCGTCCACGGCGGAAAAGGCGTTCTGCTGCAGATAGACGGCGTCGAGGAACTCCGCCTTCAGATACACGGTGAAATCCTCGAGCGAAGTGCCTTCCTCGCCGACGACCTTCATCATCTGCCCCACTTCGCTGCCCTTGCGCAGAATCCCGCGCGCCTTCTCCACGCGGGCGGATTCGATCACGGGGCGGTATTTGCTCCAGCTTTCGAGCGGATCTATCGCCGGGTAGCGGCGCGCGTCGGAACGCGCGCGGCTGAGGCCGTGGAACGCGCTGACGACCTTCAGCGTGGCCTGCGTCACCGGTTCGTCGAAATTGCCGCCGGCGGGAGAGACCGTTCCGCCGATCGTCACGGAACCGACGGAGCCGTCTTTGAGCGTCACGCGCCCGGCGCGCTCGTAGAACGCGGCTATGCGCGATTCGAGATAGGCGGGGAACGCCTCTTCGCCGGGAATCTCCTCGAGGCGGCCCGACAATTCGCGCATCGCCTGCGCCCAGCGGGAAGTCGAATCCGCCAGCACCAGCACGTTCAACCCCATCTGCCTGTAGTATTCGGCGAGGGTGACCGCGGTGTACACGGAAGCCTCGCGCGAAGCGACAGGCATCGACGACGTGTTGCAGATGATTATCGTCCGCTCCATCAGCGATTTGCCCGTGCGCGGGTCGGTCAGTTCCGGGAATTCTTTCAAGGTTTCGACGACTTCGCCGGCGCGCTCTCCGCAGGCTGCCGAAATCACGACATCCACTTTCGCGTATCGCGCCGTAGTCTGCTGGAGCACGGTCTTGCCGGCGCCGAAGGGGCCGGGGATGCAGTACGTGCCGCCGACGGCCACGGGGAAGAAAGTGTCGATCGTGCGGATGGAAGTGACGAGCGTCTCTTCGGGCGCGAGCCTTTCGACGTAGCATTTCAAAGGCACTTTCACCGGCCAGCGCTGCAGCATCTTCACAGGGACGTCGCGCCCGGCGGAGTCGGTCAATACGGCGATTTCGCCATCCACGCCGTATTCACCCTCCGGAGCGACGCTCTTCACCGCGTATCTGCCGCGCAAGGAGAAGGGAACCATGATTTTGTGGCGGAAGATTCCTTCGGGAACCCAGCCGATCTCTTCGCCGGCGGTCAGTTCCGCCCCGGGCTTTGCGGATGGAGTCCACTTCCACTTCGCCGTGCGGGAAAGTCCGTTCAGATACATTCCGCGCTGAAGGAAGAACCCGTCCTCGAAGGATTTCTTCGACGCTTCCTCCGCGAGTTCGGAAAGAGGGTTCTGCAAGCCGTCGTAGACCATCCCGAGAAGCCCCGGGCCGAGTTCGACGGACAGCAGGTCGCCCGTAAATTCCACGGTGCCGCCGATTTCGAGTCCGTTCGTGGAATCGAACACCTGCATGTCGCAAAGTCCGTTGCGCACGCGGACGATCTCCGCCATCACGCGCACGTCGCCGAGAATGGCGTAGCCCACCTCGTTCTGGGCGACGGCGCCGTCGAACGCCACCGTCACCATGTTTCCGTTCACGCCGGTGATTTTTCCGGTAGTCTGCATGATTTACTCCTTGCCGGCCGCGCCGGTCCGCGCGGCGGCGGCGATGCGGTCGAAAATCGCGTTTCCTTCTGTCGCGGCCGTGCGCGAGCGCCGTTCCGCCACGCCGAGCCGCACGGCGTATGCGAACGCCGCGCCGGGGCCGAGCGGATCGCACGGCGACACCAGTTCGCCCGCCGCGTCCCATTCGGCGCGGTCGAGCGCGTCCTGGCGCGCCATCGGTCCGTTCTCCCTGAACGCCGCCCGCACGAGCGACGTGCGGTAGATGTCGCATCCCGAAGCCGGGCGTTTCCATTTTCCGGCGTCCGCGCCCGACGCGCGGGCGCGCTCTTCGGCGGAGGCGTTGCGCATCTGCACGGAAAGGTCGCGCCAGCGCACGACGAGCGGATGCGAAGACTCCGCGCCGGACACGAGGGCGGCCACTCCGCGCGCGTCGCGCGCGGAAAGCCATTCCGAACACATTTCCGCGAATTTCGCCTGCGGGAAAGGCGCCGGCCCGTCGAACGGGACCGGGGGAAGGCTCGAAACGAGATACTCCGCGCTCATCTTATGGAAAAGCCTACAGTCTCACGAGAGCCGCGAGCCGCGGCCTCAGCCGCGACGCGAGCGCGTCCGCCACCGCCTGCGCGCCGAAATCGTGTTCCACGCGGCCGCCGTCGATCCTCACGCGGAATCCCGAACGCATATCTTCCGCCGGGACGACTGAAAGTTCTTTCTTCGCGGCGAGCTGCGCGCGGAGGGATTCGACCAGCTTCGGCGCGCACGGAATTTCGGCCGCGCCCTTCACGAGCTGCGAAACCGCTTCAGCCGCGAGCGGCGCCGCGACCGCGGGATCGGCGAGCGCGGCGTCCACATTCTCCGCAAGCGCCTTTTCAAGCAACGCGGTCACGGCCTGCGCCGTGCTTTCCAGAATGTCGCGCGCCGCCTGCCGCACGGACTCCTCCGAGCGCTTCGCGAAGGCTTCCGCGTCTTTTTCCGCCGACGCCCTCGACGCCGCCGCGGACTTTTCCGCTTCGGCCTTTATGCTTTCCGCCTGTTTCCTGGCGGCGTCGATTATGCCGGCGGCTTCGGCCTCGGCTTTTTCCACGCCGTCCCTGCGGATTTTATCCAAGAGTTTTTCAAGTTCTTCGGCCATCGCCAATCTCCCTGTGAAGGACTGAATTATAAACCAAAAACCCCGGCAGGTCAAACACGTTGCGCGCTTGAAATCATCTGAAAATCGCGCGGAAATCCACGGGTTCGCACGCGAGCGCCAGAATCGCGCGCCTGCATCCGCGAGCGCGCCTGCCCACTTCCATAAGATGCGCGCCCCAGGCTTCCGGCGGTTCGCCGGGTTCCGGCGGCCTCAAACCGAAAAACACGAGGGACGATTCACCGGAGACGGACTGCGCGGTCTCTTCCGTCCCGCCGGGCGGCGGCTCGCAGATTTCCGCTTCGGCGTCTACGCGCGATTCCGCGATGAAAGCGTTCATGGCCTGCTCCACGTTCTCGCGCTTCTCGGAAGGGGAGAGGATGCGGCACAGGCGCAGTTTCGCCCTGCGCCATTCGCGGCCGCCGCGGACGAGCGTCGCAAGCGCGAGCATGAAAGGCGCGTTCCCCGATCCGCCGCGCCACCACACGTCGATCACGCGCTCCTGCGGCGGGGGGAGGACGCCTTGCGGATCGAGCGGGAACACCAGGTTCATCCCCTTGGCGGCGGCGAGCTTCGCGGCGGCGGCAAGTCCGGCGCACGCCGCGGGCGACTGCGGGCATCCCGCCAGCAGCGTATTAGGCGAAAGCGGACCGAATCCGAAAGTCTTCACAAGTTCGCACATGCCGTCCCACGGCGAATCGTGCGGATGGACGCGCACGAACGCCTCCACGCCTTCGTCGCGCAGGTGCGAACGCATCGCGTCCGCCATTTCCCGGGCGCGCTGCGCAGTCCACGCGCGGACCGGAATCACATGCGCGAAAGTGAGGAACCCGCGGTTGCGGGAGATGGAGCCCGCCAGAGCCACGAGATGTCTTTCGCTTTCGCCCGCGCCGCCGAAGACAAGCAGATTCGGACGCCAGTTGCGCTCGTCGGCGCGGCGGCGGTCGAGTTTCAGCAGCAGGGAGCGCACGCCGTACATGCGAAGTCCTCTTCTGATGTCGTTCCACCCGGAGCGCATCTTGCGCTTGCGCGCCCAGAGGAAAATCGCCAGCACGCAGGCGGCCGCCGCGAACGTCGCCCCCGCGTCGATCATGAACATCATCGCGAAACATCCGAAACATCCGGCGGCGGGCAGATACCAGGGAACGCGGAAGCCGGGCCGCCACGAAGGATTGTCCATCAGCTCCTCCGCGCCGGCGCAAAGGTTCAAAAGCCCGTACACCGTAAGGTTGAACATCGTCAAAACGGGGGCGATGGCGTTGATGTCGCCCATCCACAGCGCGGCGGCGGCTATCGCGAACACGAGCGCCACGGCGGCGCGCGGCTCGTTCGCAGCGCCCCAGCCGCGCGCGAAGATTCCCGGCGCGGCCCTGTCCTGCGCGAGCGCCTGCAGCACGCGCGGCGCGGCTAGCAGCGAGCCGAGCGCGCTTGAAAGCGACGCCGCCCACACGCCGGCGAGAACCGCCGGCGCCCAGGCCGAGCATTTCTGGAACAGCATGGGGTCGGTCTTGAGCGCCGGGCTGCCGCCGGCGAAGGAGTGGAGGGCGAGCGGCACGGCCATGTACACGGCGTAGCCGGTGAGGACGGCCGCGATCGTCCCGAGGGGAATGGAACGCGACGGGTTTTTCAGGTCGCCGCTCATGCCGACGCCCGAAAGAATCCCCGTGACGGCGGGGAAAAACACCGCAAGAACGGTCCAGAATCCAAGATTCGCGCCGGCGTCCGCCGCAGGCATGGCGGCCGGGACGTCCTGCGGCGGCCCGCCTGCGAAGAACGACACGAGCGACACCGCAATCGCGGCCATGATCGCGAACTGCGCCTTCAATGCGAGATTCGCTGAAAAGAACGAAAGCGCGGTTAGCGCGGTTAGCGCGACCGTGCCTGCGACGCGCGGATCCCAGCCGGACGCGAAATCGAACGCGTTCACGAACGCTTCGGTGAAACCTGCAGTGTAGAATGCGATGCCTATCGCCTGGGACAGGAACAGCGGCACGCCCACGGCCACGCCGGTTTCCGCGCCGAGCGAGCGCGACACCATGTAGTACGCCCCGCCGCCGCCCATGCGCATGTTTGTCGCAAGCGTGCTTATGGAAAGGGACGTCAGAAACGTTATGGCCGTCGAAAGGGTGACTATGGCGAGAGTGCCCGCGAGCCCGGCGTTTCCGAGCACCCAGCCGAAGCGCAGGTACATCACCACGCCGATTATGGTGAGTATCGCCGGAGTGTACACCCCTTTGAAAGTGCCGAACGAATGTCCGGAAGGCTGTTTGCGTTTCATTGCGCGGAACATCCTTTCCCTGCGGAGCGCGCGCCGCTACCTCGAAACAACGATGCGCGCGGCGAGCGCGATCCAGCCGCCGGCGAATATGCATATCGCGCAGAACACCGCCGCGCTCGCATAGTCCTTCGCCCTCTTCGCGAATTCGTTCCATCCCGGAGAAACGAGATCCACGACTTCTTCCACGGCGGAGTTCAGCAGCTCCACCGCCAGCCACAGCAGCCACGCCGCGGTGAGCAGGATGCGCTCGAGCCACGACACCGGAAGGACCGCGAGCAGGATGAAATGCAGAACTCCCAGGAAGATTTCCTGCCTGAAAGCGGCTTCGCGCCGGAATGCGCACAAAAGGCCGGCGAAGGAGTTCTTCGCCGCCGCGGACAGATGTGCCAGGCCGCGCCGGGTCTCTTTCACGCGCGTCTCCCGGAAGACGGGCTGAATTCTTCCGTGGCGTCGCGGACGCCGCCCGGCGCGTGGAGTTCGAGGAGCCGCTGGTTCGACGAACCCCGGAAGCGCAGCGAAATGTCTTTCAGCGCCTCCACGAACGGCCCGTCCACGAGAACGTCGACAAGCGACAGCAGTTCGTCCGTCGCCCCGCAATGCGCGCGTCCGTCCGCAGGCGCGATGTCGCGGTCGTAGACGTAGCCCGTGTAGGCCCATACGCTCTTCGCCGGAAAGAGGCGTTTCATTTCGCGCAGGAACGGCAGAAGCGCCGTCTGGTTCGCTGGCTCGAACGGCTCGCCGCCGAGGAGCGTGAGACCTTCGATGTATTCCGGGGCGAGGGCGGCGAAAATTTCGCGCCATTCCTTTTCGCCGAAAGGCTCGCCGGCCGCGAAGTCCCACGTCCCGGGATTGAAGCATCCCGGGCAGCGGTGGGTGCAGCCGGAAACGAACAGGGACGTGCGGACGCCCGGCCCGTTCGCGATGTCGCGCTTTTTTATCGCGGAATAGTTCATCGTCCCGCTTCCGGCCTACAGATGCAGGACGCGCTCCTTGATCTCCTGGGTGCGGCCCTGGTTCCAGTACTGCGAACCGATGTAGCCGCACGTGCGCCGCGCGACGTTCATCTTCGACTGGTCGGTGCAGCCGCACTTGGGGCATTTCCAGATCAGCTTGCCGTGCTCGTCCTTCACGATTTCGATTTCGCCGTCGAAACCGCACACCTGGCAGTAGTCGCTCTTGGTGTTCAGCTCCGCGTACATGATGTTGCCGTAGATGAACTTCATCACGCTCAGGACGGCCGGGATATTGTTCTGCATGTCAGGCACTTCCACGTAGCTGATGGCGCCTCCGGGCGAAAGAGCCTGGAACTTCGCTTCGAGCGCGAGTTTGTCGAAGGCGTCGATCGGCTCTGTCACGTGCACGTGGTAGGAGTTCGTGATGTAGTTGCGGTCGGTGATGTCCTTCACGATGCCGAAACGCTTCTGGAGGCACTTCGCGAACTTGTACGTCGTCGATTCGAGGGGGGTGCCGTAGAGCGAGTAGTCGA
>CACYEO010000031.1 GCA_902773475.1 uncultured bacterium
CAATTCCAATACCAATTCTCAATTGGAAATTGGCAACACTGGTACTGGCAACACTTCCACACTGGCAATATTCAACAACCCAAACACCCAAACCCTGTCTCAATTCTGTCAATTCTGTAAATTCTGTCTAAAAAAGAACTCAAACACCCAAACACTCCTTCTTCTGCGCGGGTTGATTGGCACTGCCGCGTTTGGTAGAATGCCGCCGGTGCGGATTTTGAAAGGGCAGGACAGAATGAATGATTCTTCAATCGTGCATCCCTCCGGGGAGACCGGCGCCGTGCGTTTCTGCGTTCATGCGGCAGCCAGGACGGCGGTTGCGGCCGGCGCTTGTGCGCTTTTGCGTTGCGCCGCCATCGCGGGCGCGGGTGAACCGGATGCGTCGGTTCTCCCGTCGGAAGCGCATCTCCAGTATCAGGACAGGGAGATCATGGCTCTCATCCACTGGGGCCCGAATACTTACGCCGGGAAGGAATGGGGCTTCGGGAACACTCCTCCGTCGAAAGTCGTCCCCTCGAAACTCGACCCCGCGCAGTGGGCGAAGACGTTGAAGGCGGCGGAGATCAAGAGCGTCGTTCTTGTGGCGAAACACCACGACGGCTTCTGCCTTTGGCCGTCGAAATACAACAAGGACTATTCGATGTCGGCCGTGCCCGCGCCGAACGCCGGGCGCGACGTCGTGCGTGAACTGTCGGACGCCTGCCGCCGCGAGGGGCTGAAGTTCGGCGTGTATCTTTCGCCGTGGGACCGCCGTCAGGGCTCTTACGGCAGGCCGGAGTACGTCGAGTACTTCTTTGCGCAGTGGAACGAGATTTTCGACGGCTACGGCGAGATCTGCGAGGTGTGGCTCGACGGCGCGAACGGAGGGACGGGCTGGTACGGCGGCGCCAACGGCGGCCGGGGCGAGCGGCGCTCGATACCGCCGGGCTACTACAGAAAGCCGGAGCTTCTCGCGCTCATGCATTCCAAACATCCCAGCGCCGTCGCTTTCGGCGGCGACGGCGGATGGTCTGCGGCATGGTGCGGCAACGAAAGCGGCGCAAGCCCCGAGACATGGTGGTGTCCGCGCCGCGACAGCTCCGGGAAACTCCGCTGGATGCCGTCCGAGGCCGATTTCCCGCTGAGGCGCGGATGGTTTTTCCACGCGAATGAAAGTCCGAAGTCTCTCGCGAGGCTCGTCAAGATCTACTTCGAGTCGGTCGGCCGCGGGGCCGTTATGAACATCGGCGTCGCTCCGGACAGGGACGGGCTCGTCTGCGCGGCGGACGCGAAGCGCCTTGCCGAGTTCGGCGAATGGACGAGGGCTTTCAACGCCGTCGATTTCGCGAAAGGGGCGAAGGTCGACGAGCGCCGCGAGGGGAACAGGCTTGTCGTCGAGTTGACGCTCCCCTCCCCCGTTGAGTTCAATTGCGTGGACATCAAGGAGCGGATAGCCGAGGGGCAGCGCGTCAAAGGGTACGTCATCGAAGTGCCGGATGCGGCCGGCGCGTGGCGCGTCGTTGCGCAAGGCACTACGGTGGGGTACAGGCGGCTCGCCCGCACTCCGGCAGTGAATACCGGCAGAGTGCGCGTGACGCTCGACGGCATCGCGCCGCCGAAAGTCTTTCCTGTCGCGCTCAGGATGGCCAATGGCGTGAAAGACGACGGAGAGCCGTCGCCGGACGTCTACGCCAAGGACGGCTGGAAGATCGTCTACGAGTCGTGCCCCGAAACGGGGAACGCCAAAGGCGCGATCGACGGGAACTACCGCACGCTGTGGCATACGCATCCGGTGAAGCCCGGGCCGCAGAAGCCGCCGCAGAGTTTCGCGGCGGATTGCGGGAAGGAACTTGCCATGCACGGCTTCGATTACGTGCCGCGCCTCGACGGATGCAAGCGCGGCGTCGTCGATGCGTACGAGTTTTTCGTGTCGAACGACGGCAAGACGTGGACTAAGGTCGCCGAAGGGGAATTCGGCAACATCGAGGCCAATACGGTCAAACAGCGCGTCACGTTCGACAAGCCCGTGAAGGCGAGATTCTTCAAGTTCGCCGGCGTCCGTTCCATAGGCGCGAACGACCATGCCGCCCTGGCCGAGATCGATATCTGGTAGGCGTGCGGGTGCTTTTTTGGGGGGGTGCGGCCAACGCATTAAAAACGATTTAGGGGCCCCAAAGGGGAAAAATGGGCGCATCTGCGTAATTCACCGTCTGGCTTTTTGATTATGGGAAACAACTATTTGAAACAACATTCCTTTGGCGTGCGGACGCGG
>CACYEO010000032.1 GCA_902773475.1 uncultured bacterium
CGGATGCGGCGAAGTCCTGTTCAATTCCTATTCGCGCTTCGGCATGGGAATAACGGTCGAAGACACGGCCACGCTTTCCGTGAACGCGGGATGCGCCCCGGGTGTTGGAATCGTCACGATGAACTCCGGCACCACGCTCTCGCTTCCCGAGACTGGCAGCGTCACTCTTGGCGGCACACTCACGCTCGCGGCGGGGACGAAGCTCGGCTTTACAATTGACGGTGCGGACAATTCCGTGCTTGCGGTTCCGTCGCTTACGCTGAACGCGACATCGGCCGATCCGGTCACGGTGACGGTAGACGCCCTCTCCATGATGGTTCCGGGCAAAGCGTATACGCTCCTTTCAGGCGGCGGGCTTGCGGCGGCGGATCTCGACAAGTTCCAGCTCGCCGAAGGCGACAAGGGGACGCTCTCGGTTTCCGGCGGGGATCTCGTCTATACCGCATCGGAGTATTTCTACATCAGAATCGCGGAAAGCGGAAGCGGCGAACTGAATGTTCCCTTCCAGTGGATGTTCGATGCCGGCATCGCTTCGCTTTCAAGCAGCGCGGAGGAAATCGCCGCCGCGCTCGTCGCGGGCGGCGATAACGGCATTCCCGTTTGGCAGAGCTACTGCCTGGGGCTGGATCCGCATGACGCGTCGAGCGTAGTGTTCTGCATTCCCGCATCCGAACAGCCTTCCGTTGCCGGAGAGTTCAAGTTCACAACGAATGTCGCCGTCCCCGAAGGCATGGAAGGCGTTGCTGTCACGGCGAGCATTGAACGCAAAACGACTGGGGAATGGACGCGGCAGGGCGCGCCGTGCGCGGTCGAGTACGGCGTTCCCGTGGAATTGACGGCGAGCGCGGATTCCGGAAACGCAATGAGTTTTTTCGCATAAGGGTCGGCCTCGCTGCCGCGCCTGCGTCTGAGTGACCGGCCCGAAATACATGGAACAGAAAATGTGGAATTGGAATTTGTTGTTGTACGCTTGTTGTCCAATTTAGTTCCACCCGGATGTTTATCATAAAGAAAGCCATTTTCCATGAGAGAAACCGATTTGTTTTCGCATAAAGACGCAAAGATTTCAATATCTTGCGTTTTGCGTGCGTTTGCCGCGCTTGCGGCGTTTGCGCTTTTGTTTTATGCCGCGCCATGCGATGCGCAGGAAGCCGAAAGGAAAATCAAAGTTGCCTACTATGTAGGCGACGGGCCGCGCGGCGGATGGGCTGTCGACTGGATCAGGATTCTCGACGCTTCGCCGGACGTGGATCTTTTCTTTGTCGACGGCCCCGGCGTGAGGCGCGGCGATCTTGCCAAAGCTGATGTGCTTGTGATGGCCGGAGGCTGGGCGCCTGCGATATACGACAGCATCGGGCGCGAGGCAGGATGCGCCAGGCTTCGCGAATTTTTGGAGAAAGGCGGCGGCTATATCGGCACTTGCGCCGGCGCGTACTTTGCGCAATGCGGAGGCGACTTCGGTCCGCACGCCCGCTTCGCGCCTGTAGTCAGCGTCGGCAAATGGGAGCGCGGGGAACGCGCGGAAGTGACGGTGCGGTTTGGCGAACGCGCAAAGGAGCTTGCCGGAATAGAAGTCGGGCCGCGGAAGGTGAACTATTACAACGGCCCGCTGATGGCTATGTCGAAAAAACCGCCGGCCGGAGCGAGGGGAGAAATCATCGCCCGCTACGATTGCGCATACAGCAGGTTCGGAACGCAGAAGACCGCCATGAAAGGGAAGGGCGCGGTGTTCGCAGGCCGGTACGGGAAGGGCCGGACGTTCCTCATCAGTTTCCATCCCGAATCGGAGCGTGTGACGCACGATATCGTCGCGGCGGCGTTCCGTTACGTCGCTGGACGCGCGATCGCTTTCAAATACCGTCCGCGCGCCAAAGGCGCGATCAAAGTGGGCGTCAACTGCTATCTCGGCGGAATCGATTCCGCCGAAGCGGTGCGCGCGCTCGACCGGTCGCCCGACACGGACGTGGGCTACATCGCAGACGCCTCGCAGCAAAACGGCGTTCTCGACCATTTC
>CACYEO010000033.1 GCA_902773475.1 uncultured bacterium
CCCGGCTTCAGGCGTATGGGCTTTGCAAAGACATTGGTCTTCGCATCAAGACGCACGACAATCCCTTCAACCCGGTTTGTCCTGCGGCGAGCTATCGCCGGATACCGCCGTCCGGGATAGACAGGTTCGTCCCGCTCTTCGACACTTTCAATTTCGCCCCGGCTGCACATGGCGCGCCATCGCAACGCCTCGACATCGTCCGGCGGCTGTTCCGCAGGACGGTTTGGAGTCCGCAACGCGGAAAAGCACAAAACGGCGGCGCACGCGGCAGACGAAACGGCAAAGACCGACATGGCGAACGCCGGAAGATTCCGCCACCGTATCGCGCGGACGAGAGACCGCACCGTCTGGTATCTGCGCCCTGGGATGGACGACGTTGCGCGTTCGATTATCCGTTTCCACGCGCGGGGAGGCTTCCCGCCGAAACATGTATCGGCCAGGACGCCAAGCGCATGGATGTCGGAAGCGGCGGTCGCTTCTCCGCGTTCCATCTGTTCGGGCGCGCCGTAGCCCGGCGTGCCCGCGCCGCCGGAAACGGCATGGCGGCCCTGGCGCGAAAGATCCGGACGCCCGGAGACGTCTGCCTCTCTTGCAAGACCGAGGTCTGCGAGAACCGGTTCCGACGGCGAGCGCCAGAGGATGTTGCCGGGCTTGATGTCGCGGTGGACGAAGCCGATGGAGTGCAATTCCGCGACGGCGGAACAGACCCCGAGCATGAACCGCGCGACCGCCCCGGAACCTGCGGGCGGATCTCCGGGTTCCAGCAGTTCCATCGCATAGTACGGAACGCCGCCGGACGCGCCGTATGCATAAAAGCGCGGAAACGCGGCCGACTTCATTTTGGCGAGCAGTTTCGCCTCGCGCGCGAACCGTTCCTTCGCGCGATCTTCTGCGCGCGACAGAATCTTGACGGCGGCCGGCGTGCCGAGCGCGATATGCTCCGCGCAATATACCTCGCCGCTGCCGCCGCGTCCTATGAAAGCCGTCAGCCGCCAGTCGCCGAAGACCGTCCCGGCCGGAAACCGCCCGTTCTGCGGCACAGGCGCGCGGGAGGCGCAGCGCGATTCTATCGAATCCGGGCCCGGGGGAGGAACCGCCCCGCCGCCTGACGGATGTTCCGGCGCAGCGCCGCCGGCGTCCCGGTCACGCATCGCCCGCAGCCTCGAGTTTCCGGACGATTTCCCTGAGCCGCGCCATTGCGCGGCTCTTGGCCTGATCCACGGCGTGCCGCGTCATTTTGAACGCCGCAGCCACCGACTCCGGAGATTCCCCGCCTATGGCCGTGCGCTCGAATATGCGCTTCGTGCGGTCGGCGACGGTTTCATCGGCGAGAAACCGGCGCAGCGCGATTTCAAAAACCGCATCGCGCCAGGAACGGTCGTCTTCATCTTCCGGCTGCGGCACGCCGGGAGTCCGCAACGCGGCGTGGTTCGCGTACTCCGCCATTTTTTCACTCTCGCCCGTCCGCTTGCGCAGGGCTCCGACCGCCTTGTTGCGGAGAATGCCGGTGAGATAGTTGTGGAAAAAGCCCTTTTCGGCAGGATCGTACCTGTAGTCCGGCAGCGCCTGGCAGAGCGCGGCAAGCGTTTCCTGGATTATGTCGTCGGCCTCGAGCGACGGGAACCGCCCGCGCAGATACGCCTCCATCATCGGGCGGTACCGGGTTACGAACTCTGTCCACCGGGAGTGTTGCGAATCCTGCGCGATATTGCGCAGAAGTGTCGTAGATGTAGCAGGTATGTTCGCCATGTCGTCTCGCGCGCCTCAAAACCGCCTGTTTGAAGTTTCCGGAGCGCAGGATCCTCCGCTCCGGCGGAAATTATACCAAAACCCGCGCGCGGGCGCGTTCCCGGCGGTTTTTGATATAATCTCCGCCTTGAAAGCAGCGCGGCGTCCATGGCGGCATTTCCGGAAACAGTGCCGTCGCAGACGGCTCGGCGGCATAGGCAACAGGGAGCGGAGTTATGCGAATATGCGACAGCACATTGCCGCAGATTGCGGAATATGCGCGAAACGGACGGGTGGTCGTTTTCGACACGGAAACGACAGGCTGCTCGCGGCACGATGAAATCTGCCAGATCGCCGCTGCGGAATACGTATGCGGCGAACGGACGCGCACGTTCAGCGCGTACATCTGCCCGACATGCGAGATGAACCCTTTTGCCGAAGAGGTGCACGGCATTTCGATGGACTTCCTGAACGAACACGGAATCGCACCGGAGGATGCAATGCGCCGGTTCTTCGAATTTCTTGGGGACGACGCGCTTTTGGTGGCGCACAACAACAAATTCGACATGCGGATGCTGAAACAAGAGTGCGAAAAATTCGACATTGAAGAAACGCCCGGCGGCATTGAAACATGCGACACGCTTGCGCTTGCGCGCCGGCGGCGGCCGGGACTGGACAGCTACGCGCTTGAAAATCTGATAGACGAGCTTGGCATAGACGGTGTCAACAGCCATGACGCTCTTGACGACACTCTCGCCTGCGCCGGAGTGTTCTTCGCACTCATGCGGTAAATGCAGACGGCAGGAAGTGTTTGAGACGGAATCTGGCGCTCGCTGTCGTTCGTCCGTTTTTTTGCGCCCTGGATTAAGCTCCGGCGCCATTCTTGCAAGGGCGAGGTCGCATCTGTGTTTTTCACCCATGCGGTTTGAGATTGGAAACAACTGGAAAAACTGGAAAAAACAACGAGCGCACGCCAAAGGAAAGTTGTTTCAAACAGTTGTTTCCCTTAATCAAAAAGCCAGACGCTGAATTGCGCAGATGCGGCCTCGAGCCTTTCGCCTACCGCTTCTCTATCGTCACGACGATCGACTCGACATCAAGGCG
>CACYEO010000034.1 GCA_902773475.1 uncultured bacterium
GGCTTTCCCCGCGCCCCTGTCGAGGGCGTCCGTGACATCGTACGAAAACGAATTGCGCCGCTTCTGCAGATGCGTGTAGCCGGGCTTGAGGAAATCGTCCGCGCCGATTTCGCGCCCGTTGATGAAAACGCGAAAGACTCCAAGCCCCGTGACGGTCCACTTCGCGGACTTCACTTCCGCGCGGTTTTCGACGCGCTTTACGAAGACTGCGGTGGAAATGCCTCCGTTCGCGGGATCTTTCAAGGGCGTGGCCACCGAGATGAAATCTGCGGCGGACGCGCCGGACGGAATCGCGGCGAGCGCGCCCGCAAGCAGTGCAAAAAAACGGTTCTTTCGCTGTTTTTCCATATTGCCGTTCTCCTTTTGAAACGTCTGCGGCGCGGCGGATTCCGTCCGTCGCGCCGTCATTTCCGGTTTGCGCCTGCGGATGCGATAAGTTCGCGCGCATGGGCGGCCGCGGCGGAACCTTCGGCGGAATCGCCCAGCATCCGCGCGATTTCTTTCACAAGCGCATCGCCTTCAAGCAAGTCTATCCGCGCTCTCGTGCGTCCGCCCGATACGGATTTCGACACGGCCAGATGCCTGTCGCCGAACACCGCGCTCTGCGGAAGATGCGTTATCGCTATCACCTGCCTGTGCTTTGCGGTTTCGCGCAGCCTCTCACCAACCGCGCGCCCGGTCTCGCCGCCGATGTTGGAATCCATTTCGTCGAAAAACAGGGTTGGCACGGATCCGTGTTCCGCAAGCACCGATTCCGCGGCAAGCATGACGCGCGCGATTTCGCCGGAAGACGCGATTTCGCCCAGCGGGCGCGCCGGTTCGCCGGGATTGGGCGCGAACATGAAACGGATTTCGTCGCACCCGCATGACGAAGGTTCGCCCGGCTCCACGGATACCGAAAATCCGGATTTGAGGAATCCAAGCCCGTGCAGGCCGGCCGTGACGGCCGCAGCAAGGTTCTTTGCGGCCTTGCGGCGTATGGCGGAGAGCGCGGCACCTTCCGCGCGGACGCGTTTTTCCGCCTCGGCGACTTCTTTTTCGAGCGCCTCGAGCCTTTCGGCGCGGTGTTCGATATCGTCGAGCCGCGCGGCTTTGGCGTCGCGGAGTTCCAGAATCTCCGCGACAGTCGGCGCGTATTTGCGTTTGAGGCGTTTTACGAGCGAGACGCGCTCGTCGAGCGCGGCGAGCGATTCCGGATCCGCGTCTATGCGCGATACGGCGTCCGTCACGGTGCGCGCGAGTTCCTGTATCTGCGCGACGGCGGACGCGGCGGCTTCGCGCCATTCCGCGGCTTCCGGGAAGTGCCGTGCGGCGGCGGCAAGTCGGTTTTCCGCTTCCAGAAGCGCGGCCGCGGCGGAAGAACCGCCGTCGCCGTCGAGCGCTTCCGCCGCGGCGGATGCGTCTTCCACTATTTCCGCCGCGTGCGCGGCGGCGGCGTGGCGCGCGGAGAGCGGTTCTTCGTCGTCTTCTGTGAGCGAGGCGGCGTCGATTTCGTCCACCGCCCAACGGAGCGATTCGGCTTCTGCGGCGAAATCCGCGACGCCGTTCTTCAGGGAGTCGAGCGCCTTGCGCGCGGATGAAAGGGCGCTCCATGCGGCGGCGCATGCGGATAGGTCCGCGCCCGCGTAGGAGTCGAGAAGGCGGCGCTGCACGGAGCCGTCCGCCATGGCGCGGGAATCTTCCGGGCCGTGGAGGTCTGCGACGAGCGAGCCTATCCGCCGCAGGGTGCGGCCCGTCGCCGACGCGTCGTTCACGCGGATGCGGCCGCCGCCGGACGCGCATACCGTGCGGCGTATCGAAAGCGTTCCGTTTTCGCACGGGGGGAGGTCCGCTTCTTCGAGTACTTCCGCCACTGCGGAAAGCGCCGCGCCGGACAGGTTGAATTCCGCCTCGACGCGGGCCTCGGCCGCGCCTTCGCGCACGGCGGATGCGTCTGCGCGCGCTCCAAGCGCCAGTTCCAGCGCGCCTTTCAGGACGGATTTGCCGGAACCGGTCTCGCCGGTTATCACGTTCAATCCGGGGCAGAAGGACGCTTCGGCGTCTTCCACGACGGCGAGATTCCTCACTGAAAGGCGCGAAAGCATTTTTTATTTTGCGGCCGCGGCCGCGTGCGCGCTCGCGCGCGCGGCGGACTTGCCCATCATGCGTATGAACCGTTCCACGCCGGGCGAAGAGAGATCCACGAAGACGAAACCGTCCAGGCAGTCGCCGAAAAGCGGATCTTCCGAGAACGCCGCGAAGCGCCCGCCGAGTTTCAGGTAGTGCCGCAGGAGAACCGGGAATCCGCGTCCGTCCGGCGTGGCGTCGCGCGCGATGCGGGCGAAGGCGGCCGCGTCGGAAAGGAACGTGGAGGCTTCCTCCGGCGCGAAGCCGCTGGGCGGATGCGGCGATTTCACGAGCGCGGCGAGTTCGCGGTCGCCGTGGGCCGCCATCAGGCCCGCGGCCATGAGCGCCCGCGCGGAAGGCGGAACAGACGCCGGGATCGATACCGTTCCGAACAGGGTGCGCACTTCGGGACGGCGCTGGAAATAGACGTACAGCGCCTTCCAGATAAGGTACAGCGGCATGTAGTCGCGCTGGTATTCCGCCGTTATGAACGTGCGTCCGAGTTCGAAAGAGCCGCCGAGCCTGTCGAACAGTTCCTTGTCGAATTCGAAAAGCGTTCTTGTATACAGGCCCTGCGGGCCTTTGTGCGCCAGCAGATCCGCCGCGTCCGCCAGGCGCGAGCCGCCTGCGATGCATTTCTTTTCGGCGTCCCACAGCACAAGATGCAGATAGTCTTCGTCGAATTTGTCCAGATCGCGCGCCAGTCCCGTGCCTTCGGCGTTCGCACGGAACGTTATTTCGCGCAGTCTTCCGGTCTCGGCCAGGACGTGCGGGACGAGTTTCGCCGGAGCAAGCCACACGCGGTACGGTCCGGCGTCCGGTATGAGAAGCGTTTCGGGCGGAAGGCGTTCAAGTTCGCGCGCCAGAATCGCCTGATCCTCCGGCGGAGCGACCGGTTCTTTCGGTGGCGGCGGCGTCGAAGCGCGCTCCACCGCCGAGTCTGCGGATTTTGCAAGCACGAGCGAGCGTACGCGCATGTATTCCGCCGCGTTTTCGCCGGGGGGGTCCTGCGGCTCCCCTATGCGGACGGGAATCTTGGAATTGCGTTTTGCGAGAAATTCGTTGGGGAGGTTCGCCGTCCGGAGAAGCGGATGCACAAGCCCGGCGAGATTCCAGCGGAAGCGCGTCCTCAGGCCGAAGCCTACGGGTACGACCTTGGCGCCGGTGCGCGCGGCCAGCCGCAGCGCGCCGGCGCGCCACGGTTCTTCTTTCAGGTGGCAGCGGTTCTTCCATGAGCGGTGCGCCACTACGCCTGCCGGGAACGCCAGCACCGCGTGCCCCTGTTCCAGCCAGTGCGCGGCCTGCACCGCGCAGCTCTTGTTGGCGGCGGCCGCGGATTTGCCTTCGCTGAAAACATCCACCGAAAAGAACGCCTCCGCCATTTCGGGGACGCGGGAAAGGAATGTCATGCCCAGGGCTTTCACGTCGGGGCGGATTTCGCGCAGCAGAGCAAGGGCCATCACGCCTTCGGCCATTCCGGTCGGGTGGTTGGCGGTGAAGACTACGGGGCCGGTCGACGGGACATGTGCGCGGTCGGAGTCGGAAAGGATCGCTTCAAAACCCATTACATCGGCGCAATTGCGGAAAAATCCGCGCTCCGGAGGCATTTCAAGAATCTTTTTGTAGACCTTGTCCATGCCGGCGAGACCGAAAAACAGTTCGAAGGGTCGCGCAATGAAGCGCGGCCCGGGAATCGTAAATGGTGATTTCTTTTTTCCGTTCATACGCCGAAGTCGCAATTACCGTACATCCGCAAGCGGAACGGCAGAATAATACCAAAACGCCCCAACGCGCGCAAGCCGCCCGCCGCCTGGCAGGGACGCGACTTCAGTCGCGTCCCTGCCAGGTTTGCTATACTTTTTCCCGTGACAAGGAAGATACAGTTGCTGGTTCTTGCCGTTGTCTTGGCCGCCTGCCGACCGGCGCCTGCGGAAGACAGGCGCCCGAACGTCATATTCATCCTCGCCGACGACCTCGGCTACGGCGATGTGGGCTTCTGCCCGCTGCCGGCCACGAACGTCCTTGCGCGGCTCCGGACGCGCAACATCGACCGTCTGGCCGCAGGGGGCGTGGTGCTCACCGGCCATTACGCCGCCGCGCCGGTGTCCGCGCCCAGCAGGGCGTCGCTTATGACCGGCCGCGTGCAGGGCGAATGCTCGCTGCGCGACAACTGCTTCGACCGGCCGTTTTCCGAGACCTGCACGCTGGCGTCCGTGATGAAAGGCGCCGGATACGCCACGTGGGCCGTCGGCAAATGGGGAATCGCTGGCGGCGGGGAGTCGCGCCTGCCGGTGTCGTCGCACCCGCTCGACCGCGGTTTCGACTATTTCTACGGTTTTCTCGACCATCTGGCCGGACACACGTACTACCATTACAAGGGCAGGTTGAACAACGCCTGGATGGGAGTTTCCGAA
>CACYEO010000035.1 GCA_902773475.1 uncultured bacterium
AATAGGCAGTAGGCAATAGGGAATAGGCAGTAGGCAATAGGGAATAGGCAGTAGGCAATAGGGAATAGGCAATAGGCAATAGGCAATAGGCAATAGGGAATAGGGAATAGGGGCGGATTGTGCTATAATTACCGGCGAAAGGAAAAACCGGCATGGCGACAAAGTGCAGACATTGCGGAAGCACATGTTATGGTTCGGGTTGCATCCACAGCCCGACGAAGAAACACGAACACCGTGACGACGAAAAACACTGCGAATGGTGCGGATCGTCGAGCTACGGATCGGGATGCATCCATTCGCCCACGCGCAAGCACCGCCACGGACCGGGTGCGGGCAAGTGCATCTGGTGCGGCTCCACTTCCAACGGCGCAGGATGCATCCACAGTCCGACCGGCAGGCACGAAAAATGACGGCGCCCGCAAAGATTCAGCGCCGAAGCAAGAGACACGGAACATTGTGGTGCCGGGGACGGGGATCGAACCCGTACGCCTGATACCAGGCAGGGGATTTTAAGTCCCCTGTGTCTGCCATTTCACCACCCCGGCAAAAAACGCTATTGTTTTTTCGAAAGAGCCGGCAGGCATTCGACAACCAGCCGTTCCATGCCGTCTATCGCCGCCGCGCCGTCTTTTTCGATCATTTCCGTGAAAGCCGCACCGAGAAATACGCCGTCGACGCGGGCGGCGTCGCGCGCGACCTCTGCGGGAGAGGCGGCGCCGTAGCCGAGGCATATCGGAAGCGAAGAAACCGCGCGCAGATCGGCAATCGGGCCGGCCGCCGCTTCCGCGTCGCCATGCAGGTAGAGCGCGGTGATGTCGCCTTCGGGCGAAGCCATCTGCCGCGACCGGGTTATGCGCGCCCCGACCGGAATTATCCTTATCCGGCGCATGCCGTGGCGGCGGAGCTGCGGGGTAAGTTCGCTGGATCTGTCGGCGGGGCAGCCTTCCACGATGAAAGCGTCGGCGCCGGCCGCCGCCGCAGCCTTGGCGAACACGGAAACGGTGACCTTGAACAGGACGGATACGTAGACCGCCATGACGATCGGCTTGTCGCACCCTTCGTCGCGCAGCGTGCGTATGATTTTCAAAGCGTCCGTATACGTGGTGCCGGCCGCGAGCGCGCGCGCGTGGGACCGCACGACGGGCGGCGAAGAAAGCATGGGCATCCGGCAGGGGACGGAAAGGACGAGGGCGTCGAGCCCCGCAGACAGAAGCCTGCGGCAGAATCCAAGCGAAGTTTCGACATCCGGATCGCCGGTCTGTATCACGCCGAAAAGCGCAGCGCGTTTTTCTTCCTTCAAAGCGGCGAACATTTCGCCTATTCTGTTTCTTGAATCATCCATTTCGCCCTCGCACTGTCATGTCTGCCAATCTTGTCCACACGGCCAACCGCCGTCCGGTCAATCGATGTAAAGATCCCCGGGGAGTTTCGAGAACCGGCGTTTCGGCGCAGGCGGCCGGTCCGCCGCGCGCTTCCCGCCGGCGCCGTTCCGGTCCTGCGCCGGCGCGGCCTGTTCCGCCTCCGCGGCATTCCCCTTTTCCTCCGACATTGAAGACACGAAACTGCGGCATCCGCGCACGAGCAGAAACAGGCAGACGACGGCGGCGAGCACGAGAGCGCCCGTGCGCCACACGCGGCGCGGAACGCGGGACACGCCGCCCGAAACCGCGGAAATGCCTTCGCGGAAGCGTTTTGCGACAGACGCCATCGCATCCGCGAAACGGCTCTCGCCGGGATCGGAATACGAACTTTCCGGCGGCGCGAAACGCGAAGCGTCGCGCTGCGGCGCGGGAGCGTCGGGCGCGGGGGATTCCGGCGCGCGCGCGCCGGGGTCGAAAAGATCGAGTCCGCGCGTCCCCTCCGGCGGCTGCGGCGCAAGGTCGTCCTGGACGGTGCCGGGCGGCGCGCCGTCCGGCTGCGGAGGCTGAGCGTCCGCGCCGAAATCGAAAGCGCCGGATTCCGGGGGCGGGGGAGGCGGCGAAGCTTTTCTGGAAGCGTCGCCGCGGTTTTCGTAAAGCTCGGAGAATTCCGCGACGAGCGGGCGGGGGTCGAGACCCACGCATTCCGCAAAGAGCCTGACGAACCCGCGGCCGTATATTGCGGCGGCTATACGGTGGAAGTCCTCGTTTTCCATGTCCTGCACTATCTGCACGAGCATGTGGGTTTCTTCCGCCACCTGCGAATGCGTAAGCCCTTTCGCCTCACGCGCTTTTCTGAGAGTTTCACCGAATTGCATGGGATGTCCTACGTTTGTACGCGAGGGATTATACCACAAACCCCAGATTGCAGGCAAACCGCAAATCCGGAATTTGCAATTCGCGCTTGCTTTTCGCCGAAAAAAATGTAATATACGCACTTCGTTTCTGAAAGTACCAGAATCTGAAAGACCAGGAGTCCAACAACCATGGCGAACATCAAAGGCGGCCGCAGCGCCCGCAAACGCGACCGTCAGGCCGCAAAGGCAACAAAGCGCAACAGCGCCGCAAAAGCACGTCTGCACGACGGACACAAGAAACTCTTCAAGGCTGCGGATGCAGGCGACAAGCCGGCCGCCGAGAAGGAGTTCCAGTCGTTCGTGTCGCGTCTTGACAAGGCGGCGAAGCGCGGCATCATCACAAAGAACACCGCAAACCGCAAGAAATCGCGCGCGCAGCTCAAGCTCAACAAGATGAAGGAAGCCGCCAAGGCTCCCTCCGCAGAGTAAAAAGCCGCATGCGAAACAGGCGGAGCATTCCGCCGGCAACGTTCCGGGTGCGGCACAATGCCGCCCCCGGCGTTTTTGCTTTTCCCGGACTGACAGTCCCGACTCAAACAAAAAGGATGCACAAATGAACAAGAAGACACTCCGCGACGTGGATCTCAAAGGCAAACGCGTCGTGATGCGCGTGGATTTCAACGTACCCATGGCCAAAGACGGCTCCGGCAGGATAACGGACGACACGCGCGTACAGGCGGCGCTCCCGTCCATCAAGTACGTTCTCGAACAGGGCGGATCGCTCGTGCTGCTTTCGCACCTCGGGCGCCCGAAGGGCAAGGGCTACGAAGCCGAATTCTCCCTCAAGCCCGTGGCCGAACTTCTTTCGACGCTCCTCGGCAAACCCGTCGCGTTCGCGCCGGACTGCATGGCGGCGGACGACACGGTGTCGGCGCTCAAGCCCGGAGAAGTCGCGCTCCTCGAAAACACCCGATTCTACAAAGCGGAGGACGGCAAGGTCAAGAAGGACGATCCCAAGAAGGGCATCCACCTGTCCGAAGAGGAATACCAGGAAAAGAAGGCGAAGCTGAAAGCCGACCGCGAAGCGATGGCCAAAAAGCTGGCGTCCTACGGCGACGTCTACTGCAACGACGCTTTCGGAACGGCCCACCGCGCCCACGCTTCCACCGCCGTGATCGACAAGTTCATGCCGGTCTCGGTCTCCGGATTCCTTCTTGAAAAGGAGATCCAGTACCTCGGCAACGCCGTGGAAAACCCCGTGCGCCCGTTCGTGGCGATACTCGGCGGCGCCAAGGTGAGCGACAAGCTCGGCGTCGTGAAGAACCTTCTGAACAAGGTCGACACCCTCATAATCGGCGGCGGCATGGCGTACACGTTCCTCAAATCGCAGGGACGCGAGGTCGGGCAGTCTCTCTGCGAGAACGACCAGATCGACTATGCGCGCGAAATGATAGAAACGGCGAAGAACAAGGGCGTGAAGCTCCTCCTTCCCGTGGACAACATCATAGCCGACAAGTTCCCCGAAGCCAAGGACGGCTCCGACGTCAAGACCGCGGTGAACGAAGGCGACATCGCGCCGGACTGGATGGGGCTCGACATCGGGCCGAAATCCGTGGCGCTCTTCGGCGAAGCGATCCGCGCCGCCAAGACCGTGGTGTGGAACGGACCGATGGGATGCTTTGAATTCCCGCCCTTCGCGAAGGGCACCTTCGGCGTGTGCGACGCCGTGGCGGAAGTCAAGGCGGCCGGCGGAATCTCCATCATCGGCGGCGGCGATTCCGTGTCCGCCGTGAAGAAATCGGGCAAGGCCGCGCAGATGTCGCACATCTCCACCGGCGGCGGGGCGAGCCTCGAATTCCTCGAAGGCAAGGAGCTCCCCGGCGTCGCGGCGCTGAACGACAAGTGACGCGTTTGCGGAAACGGCGGCGCGAAACGCATTGCGCTATTGACGCGCCGCCGTTTTTTTGCCATACTTCGCCCCCGACGCACCCGTGGTGAAATTGGCATACACGCTAGATTCAGGTTCTAGTGCCGCAAGGTGTGTGGGTTCAAATCCCACCGGGTGCACC
>CACYEO010000036.1 GCA_902773475.1 uncultured bacterium
GATGAACCCGTACGAGCGCGCGCTCTACGAGCTTGACCGGCTGTTGCGGAAGGGCTTGCCCGGTCGGGGGCTCTACAAGGACTTCTACGTGGAGCTCACGATGGTCGTGCGCCGCTACATCGAACGCCGGTACGGCGTGCGCGCGCCGCATCTCACCACCGACGAGTTCCTGCGCGCGGCCGGCGCGGATCCCGCGTTCCCGCAAATGTCGATCACCGAACTGAAGGCGTTCCTTGAATCCGCCGACCTCGTGAAGTTCGCGGGGCTCGAGGCGACGCCCGAGATGGCGGACGGCGCCACGGTGAAGGCGCGGAACTACCTGGTGTCCGACAGCCAGCGAAAGGAGAATACGAAATGAATTTCGAATTTGCCTGGCCGCTCTGTTTCCTTCTGTTCGCGCCGCTCGCGCTTGCCGCGTGGCGGATGCTCCGGCGCGGACGCCGCTCGGGCGTGAAATTCGCGCCCATGGGGCGCCTGCCGGCGAAGACCGCCGGCTGGCGCGCGAAGGTGGCGAACCTCTCGCCCTGGTTCTTCCTGGCCGGCGCCGCGCTCCTCGTCGTCGCGGCGGCGCGTCCGCGTTCCTCGTTCTCGCGCAGTTCGAGCAGCGTGGACGCCATCGCGATCGCCATGGTGGTGGACGTGAGCGAATCGATGCTCAACCCGGATTTCATGCCGCGCGACAGGCTCCGCCGAAGTCAGGAGAGCCTGTGGCGGGAGGGGTATGCAATGCTGACGGCGAAACTGATCCAAGAGAGGCCGGATCTGTTTGTGACGCGGCTTGACGTGGTCAAGGAGATGTTTGCGAAGTTCATCGAGGCGCGCCCCAACGACCTGATCGGGCTTGTCACGTTCGGAACATACGCCAGCGAGAACGTGCCGTTGACGGCTGAGCATGAGTTGCTGAAGCACGTTCTCAAGGAGGTGAGGGTGTCGGAGCGCAATGGACGAACCGCCATCGGCGACGGGCTTCTGCTTGCGGTAGACCGCCTGAAGAATGCAGACCCCAAGACGAAGATCGTCGTTCTCCTTTCGGACGGCGAATCCAACGAGGGCGAACCGCCGGATGTCGCGGCAGAGGTCGCGAAGGCGCGCGGCATCCGCGTGTACACGATCGGCGTTGCCGGAGCGGACGAAAAGAGCGAGGGCTTCGACAAAGTACAGCTTGAGTCCATCGCCGAGAAGACGGGCGCGCGCTACTTCCATGTGCGCGACGAGAGAGGCCTCAAGGCGGCGCTTGAGGAAATCAACAAGCTCGAGACGACGCCGCTGGACCGCGCGGTCTTCCAGCGCTGGAAGGAGCATTGCTCGTTGTTCCTCCTGCCAGGGGCGTTTCTCGTGCTGGCAGCGGTTACGTTGCAGATGGTCGCTTCACGGAGGTTAGTATGAAATTCGCGTTCCTGGACTTCACCGTGGGGTTCGTCCACCCCTGGATGCTCCTGTTTGTGGCACTCGTGCCGGTCGCGGGCGTGACATGGGCGTTTCTGCGCGCCCGGACGGAGAAGCGCCTGACGGCGTTCGTCGCGCCCGCCCTGCAGACGCGTCTTCTGCCCCGCCGCACGCGTCTCTTCGGACTGCAGGCCTGCCTGCTGCTTCTGGGGCTTGCCCTCGTCTTCATCGCCGCGGCGCGTCCGCAGTGGGGCAAATCCGATGAGAAAATCCAGATACGGGCCCGCAACGTCGTGGTCGCGCTGGACGTGTCGCGTTCGATGCTCGCGGAAGACATACACCCGAACCGCCTCGAATGCGCGAAGTCGGACATCGCCGAGCTGATCGACTCGCTCGCCAGCACGAACGCGGTCAGCCGCGACCGCTGCGCGCTTGTCGCCTTCCGCAAATCGTGCGAGGTGCTGTGTCCGCTCACCACCGACTACAACTTTCTCCGCAGCGCCGTCGAGAGCGCCGGCATCCATTCCGCCGCGCGGGGTGAAACGGACATCGGCGCGGCGATTCGCAGGTCGCTTGATCTGTTGAAGGACGCGAAGGGCGAGCACGGGGCAATCGTGCTCATCTCCGATGGCGGCGACCTGGGCAAGGGCAAAGCCTACCTTGCCGCCGCACAGGAGGCGAAGAGGCGGTCGATACCCATCTTCACGGTCGGAATCGGCGATGAAGTCAACGAAAGCACGATACCGGACGCGTCCGGATCCGGTGTGCTGAAATACAAACAGGATGTTGTCAAGACGCACCTTGAAGACGACAAGCTCCGCGAAATCGCGCGCGAGAGCGGCGGCCGCTACGTGCCGCTCGCCACGGCCGGCATGGCCGAGACCACGCTGGGCGCCATATTCCGGAAGTA
>CACYEO010000037.1 GCA_902773475.1 uncultured bacterium
CACCACTCTATCGACCGCCTTCGGCAGCGACCTTATGTCGGCGGATACGCTTCGCAGTTCACGCGTCGCGCTCAATGTTGTTTTTTTTAGTTGTTCCGGTTGTTTCCAATCTCAAACCGCATGGGTGAAAAACACAGATGCGCGCGCAATTCAACAGGCCGGAAACGGGGAAGAAGAAATCAGGAATTGGGGAACGGGTTGGGATGCTGTATTGTTGAATGTAATTCCAGATAATCCGACCGCAATCGCGGAAAATCTGAAGGGGCCGGCAATAGTGCCCATTTTGTCAAAGCGAATACCCGAAAGGCAGGAACATTTGTTTTGACAAGATACGCCATCCCATCATCCAACTTGCATTCTCCGGGCATTTGCACCCTCCCTTCGTCCAACTGAACTCCCGCATCCATGGGCATTTGCTTTGACAGGCCACACTCTCCCGCCGTCCAACTGAACTCTCGCATCCTTTGGGTATTTAGTTGGACGTATTGCACCTGACGTACAGCACCTTTTGTAATTACACGCCGCCCTTTATGCATTAAATAAGATTTCATACGTTCCGTAATCTCATTTTCCGCTTGTTTTCCCGTCAGTGCCTTGGTACCATTTCCGCCATGCCACAGAAAACAGGTACAATTCAACAGAAAAACAGACGGCAGACTCCGTAAAACAACCCTACAACGACGTAAAAAGATATTACGCGACCGTAAACAGCCAGCCGGCAATAGAAACAGCAAATACCTAGAACAAGACTGAAATCGCGGGGCCATAATAATAGCGATACGGCAAAATACAGACAACAGACACCATAGAACAGCCAACAAGCAACGAAAAACAGAGATTATCCAACAGGGAATCAGCATTATGCAGCAAAAAACAGATGATTTAGATGATATCCCTGCCCAAATGGGTTCAATTTCCATGCCAGTCGAGGACGCCATGCAACGGAAAACAGACAACGCAAAAAGCGATTCTGCCGAAACGACCGAAGTTTCCACACCGGCAGACGGCGCCATAAACTGCGAAACAGGCAATTCATGCCGAGACACCGACCGAACAGGCGCAACTGTTTCCGCGCCGGCAGTCAATGCCATACACCGCGAAACAGACAGATCAAGCAGCAATCCCAACCGGACAAACATGATTTCCGCATCGTCAGAGGCGGAAGACGAGTTTTCGGCGTGGATGGCACGGTACAAACCGGTCGAGCGCGAAATCATCGAAGCGCACGAGCGCCGCATTGAAAACCGGGTGCAGCGCGCCGTAGCGCGCCGCAGTGCGGCCGCGCGGGCATTCGGCGATCTTTGGAGACGCGAGGGATGGAGCGTGCCCGACATGGTGCGCTGGGCGGACGGAGACGTTTTTACGCTCATGACGCTCGCGAAGTGGCTGCGCAAGGACGCCACGCGATTCATCGACCGTGTGCAGAGCCGTTTGAGACGTCCGCTCTACTACGCCCGGGAAAAAGCGAGGAGGGAGGCGCTTGCAGCGGAACGGCGGCGTATCGGCGGGAGACGCACATCGAATCCATGCCCGACCCGCGAGGCTATTCTCGACGCATGGATTCACAGACGAGAATCGCACGAGACCGCCGTGCGCTTCGGGAGCATGATCCACGATTTGGAATGCTACGTGGACAATTCGCTCTTGCGCAACAGCGCCGGAGCGATTACAGGACGTCGCGGGGGAGTGAAAGAGTGGCTGAGGGAAAACATCCCGGCACTCCACATACGCTACACGACCGTGATGCGCTACAAGGCGATGGCGAAAAAACTCATGCAGGTGACTGGACTCTCCGACCCCATACCCGCCGCTGCCGTGCTGTCTGAGCTTGCGGAAAACAGAGAAATTGCCTGCGGATGCCCAGAGGCCGAATGTACAGAAAATGGAAGCAAGGCTGCCGGATGCGCAAGAGACAAAAGAGAGACGGAAGAATTTGCAAAGGATGGAAACAAGTCTGAGATGTCGGCAGGAGATGTATGCAAAAAGTGTGGACATGAAGAAAATGAGGGCAAAACATCCGAACGAAATAGATTCACGGAGTGCCGATATAAAGATGATGAGTTCAAAGCAGTAGACGTAAGTAAAGCGGGAGAGTGCAAAGGAGACGAAAAACGAGATTACCGAGCGTATGAAATTGCAGAGAAGGGTGGTGCAAAAATCGGGACAAAGGAAATTGTGACGAAATCCTGCATTGCCAAGACAGAAAAGAATGGATCAGAAGCGGTGCTTCAAGCGAAGGACGGGTTCGTAACGGCACCGGAGGCGGAGAAATCCGTCCAAGAGCGTGTGGCACTGCCGGCGGAGGATATCATACGGAGACACATGACACCGCAGGCGGGGAAACCAGCACAGGAACATACGATGAAGCGGCCGGAAGAGACTGTGCCGGATCTGGCGGTGGTGCGGGCGAGAGCCGTATGGATGGAGGTGATCGACGGAGTGAGGGGCAGTGCGACTGCGCTGATGGAGAGATTGGATGCCCTGACAGATCCCGGGCGGGTGGAGGACGCCGCCATGCTTGCAGAATGGAAGGCCAAGTACGATAATGAGATTACAGAACGTATGAAATCAAAGTGGTGGAAACGGCTGTCCACGAAGAGGTCGGTTGGATAACCGATAGAGGATCGGTTGGATAGACCGCAGGCGTTGGTTGGATAGCCAGCGGAAGTTGGTTTATGGCCAGTTGGGGTTGATTGGATAGTCCGTAACGGCCGAGTGGAAGGCTATAGGGGGGGGGATAGCCGGGAGAGGCCTGTTGGATGGCAGCAGCCGGGTTGGCGCGATTGGAGGGATGCAGATATTTGACGTGGATGTGCGAAGGGGACAACAAGCGTACAACAACAAGACGGCGCGCGGGGGGTGGTACAGGGCGAATGCGCGCGAGGGGTAGGTGCAGGGCGAGCGTGCGCGGGGTAGGTGCAGGGCGCGCGCGTGAAATGCGCACGATGCCAGTGAGGTACGGAGGGGACAACAAGCGTACAACAACAAGACAGACGTGTACAATCTGCGTTTGCAAAAGTAAATGTTTTGAACATTTGCGTTTGCTTTTGCAAATGGCACAAAAATTTTTCATTTTCCCCCTTGCGCGGCAGCGAAGGGTGTGATACACTTTTCGCCGTTCTCAACCTGCGGGGTTGTGGCGCAATTGGTTAGCGCATCGGACTGTCGATCCGAGGGTTGCGGGTTCGAGCCCCGTCGACCCCGCCATTTGAATACGGAAAACGGAATCCTCGCGGATTCCGCTTTTTCTTTTCGCGGAGTTTGCTGAAGTGGATCATTTCTGGGAAACAGCGGTACTGTCCGCACTGCAAGGCATCACCGAATTCCTGCCGGTTTCAAGCTCCGGCCACCTCGCCCTCGGCAAACACCTTCTTGGCTTAAAGGCGCCGGGCGCGGATCTCGAAGTCGCATTACACCTCGGCACGCTTTTTTCGGTGCTCGTCTACTACAGAAAAATCGTGGCATGGCTGACTTGCGGCCTTCTGCGCAGGGACGCCGAAGCCTGGAAGTATGCGGCCGCGATATGCGTTTCCGCGATCCCGGCGATAGCAGTCTACCTGATTGCGGGAAAACGGCTTGAAAGCCTTTTCGAAAATTCCAAAGCCGTAGGCGCGTGCCTGCTCTTCACGGGAGCGGTTCTTTTTCTTACGCGATTCATAAAACCGGGACAGAAGAAAATTTCCATGCCCCGCGCGCTTGCGATGGGATGCGCGCAGGCCGTTGCCCTGCTTCCCGGCGTTTCGCGGTCAGGCGCGACGCTTGCGGCGTCGCGCGCAATGGGAATGGCGGCGGACGAATCCGCACGCTTCTCATTCCTTATGTGCGCCCCGCTTATCGCGGGCGCGTCCGCAATGAAGTGCGTATCCTGGTTCAAGGCCGCACCTGAAGCCGATACGCTTTCCGGCCCGGCGCTCGCGGCCGGGATGGCAATCGCCGCAGTCGTCGGCTATGCCGCGCTTGCATTCCTCCTGCGCGTATACAAAGGCTCCTGCTTCTGGATGTTCGGCCTATACTGCGCGGCCGCCGGAACCGCGGCGCTGCTTTTCCTGTAGGCCTGCCCGGAAAACGGCGAACAGCCTGCGCAGAAGGACTGGATCCTTAACGCCCGGCGCCGTTTCAAGGGAACTGTTTACGTCCAGCACTTCCGCACCGGTCGCCGCCGCTTCTGCGATATTGCGTTCGCCCAGACCGCCGGCCAGCACGACTTTCCTGCCGCGCGCCTTGTATTCCCCCACAAGCCGCCAATCCGCCGCAATCCCGGTCCCGCCGGTCCGTGCACCGTCGCGCCCGTCCAGCAGAACCGCATCTGCAGCGGCGACATTGTCTGCACATTCGCAGTCCGCAGCCCACACTTCAACCCCGGCGCGTTTCAGCACGCAGGCCGCATCCTCCGCGCATCCGCCGTGCAATTGCACGATGTCGAGGGGGACCGCCTGCACGGCGGACAGAATGAAGTCCGCAGTCTGGCCGGCGAAAACCCCGGCAACGCGCGGCGGTTTTCCGCCGGACGCGCACCGCGCCGCCGACGCTATCAGGCAGGCGCGGGCGATGTCTATGCAGCGCGGCGAGCGCGGAACGAATATCACACCGATGAAATCCGCCCCGAGCGCCGCCGCCTCCGACGCAATCGCCGGATCCGCGATCCCGCAAATTTTGATCTGCGGAATCACGACAGCGGAGGGCCTTTCAGCGAACCGGTCTCGCCAAGCCGTCTCACAAGCGCGGAGCCCACGATGAAACCGTCGGCGTGCCCGCAGACGGCACGAGCCTGTTCCATGGTCGATATTCCGAATCCGGCAGCCACGGGAAGCGCCACACGCGAACGTATCGCGTCAAGCCGCTCCGCAAGGTCGGCCGGCAGCCCGGCTCGTTCCCCCGTCACGCCTTTCACGGTTATGGCGTAGATAAAAGTGTTTTCAAGACCTGCGGCAATCTGCTCCACGCGGTCGAGCGGCGTATTCGGAGCGACGAGCGGAACGAGGCCGATTCCGCGCGGGCGGAGAGCGTCGAGAAGTTCGCCACGCTCCTCAAGGGGGAGGTCTACGGCGAGAACGGCGTCAATCCCTGCGGCCTGCGCTTCGCCCGCAAGTTTTCCGTACCCTTTGGAAAAGAGCGGATTGCAATACGAGAAAAGCACGATTCCGGTCTCAGGATGACGCGCCCTTATGCGCGCGGCGGCGGCAATCGACGAATCGAGGTCCGTACCGTTGCGGAGCGCCGCGTATGCGGCCTGGCGTATCACGGCCCCGTCCGCGAACGGATCCGAAAACGGAACTCCGATTTCAAGGATGTCCGCACCGCCGGCGACAAGATCGTCCGCCGCGGCTTCAAAAGCGTCCATCGACGGATACCCTGCCGTCAGATACGCGACAAACGCGCCGCGTCCTTCGGCTTTCGCCTTCGCGAACGCTTTTTCGATTCTGCCTGTCATTTTGAATGTCCTTTCTTCCATGCGAGAACGTTGTCCATGTCTTTGTCGCCCCGTCCCGAAAGATTTACGAGTATTATCGAATCGCGCGGCATGGAAGGCGCGCGTTTCACAGCCTCGGCCACGGCGTGACTCGATTCAAGCGCGGGGATTATGCCCTCATACCGGCACAAAGCGTCGAACGCCGCCACGGCCTCGCAGTCGTCGATCACGGTGTATTCGGCGCGGCCCGTTTCGGCGAGATGGCAATGCTCCGGCCCCACGCCAGGATAGTCCAGCCCTGCCGAGACGGAATACGTGTCGATCACATTCCCTTCGGGAGTTTGCAAAAGCATCGTCCTGGCGCCGTGCAGTATGCCGGGGCGCCCGCCGTTTATGGACGCCGCGTGCCGTCCGGTGGCGAGACCTTCGCCGCCGGCCTCCACGCCCACAAGCTTCACCTGCGGATCGTCCATAAAGCCGGCAAACAGCCCGATCGCGTTCGAGCCTCCGCCCACGCAGGCGACCGCGCAGTCTGGCAGGCGGCCGAATTTTTCGATGCACTGCCGCCGCGCCTCCCTGCCTATCACGCTCTGGAAATCGCGCACGATTTCCGGATACGGAGCCGGGCCGGCCACGGTTCCGATCACATAGAACGTGTTGTCGCAGTCAGCCACCCAGTCCCGCAGGGCTTCGTTCATGGCGTCCTTGAGAGTGGCGCTCCCTTCTTCCACGGGGTGCACCTTCGCGCCGAGCATTTTCATGCGCTCCACGTTCGGAGCCTGGCGGCGGACGTCCTCCGCGCCCATGTACACTTCGCATTCCATGCCGAACAGCGCTGCGGCGGTTGCCGTGGCCACGCCGTGCATCCCCGCGCCGGTCTCGGCGATGAGCCGGCGTCTGCCCATGCGCCTGGCGAGCAGGGCCTGGCCTATGGTATTATTGACCTTGTGCGCGCCTGTGTGGTTGAGGTCTTCGCGCTTCAGCACTATCCGCGCGCCGCCGAGACTGCCGGAAAGGCGGTTTGCGACGGTGAGCGGCGACTCGCGGCCAACGTAGTCGCGCAGGAGCGAATCGAATTCCGCGCGGAACCCCGGATCGCGCGAAGCCTCATCGTACGCGGCGGCAAGTTCCGCCAGCGGCGCGGCGAGCGTTTCCGCCACGTACATTCCGCCGAATTTTCCGTAATGCGTTTTCATTCGTATCCTTTCTTTCAGGAGTTGGAGATTTCCACCATCTTGCGCAGTTTTTCCGCCGCGCGCCCGGAATCTATCGACTCCGCCGCGAGCGCGAGCGCCTCGGGGTAGGAGGAAGCCTTCCCGGCGCAGAGTATCGCAGCCGCCGCATTCTCGACGGCAGCCGCGCGGTACGCGCCGCGGTCTTCGCCCCGCAGCACGCGCAAGAGAATCTCCGCGTTCTCCCGCGCGCCGCCGCCCTTTATCGCCGAGATTGGATAACGCTCGCCGTACGCGGCGCCCGCGTCGAGAAGCGTGTTCGAGACCGCGCCGTTCTCCAGCCGAGACACGAACGTGAAGCCGTCAGGGCTTATTTCGTCCAGGCCTCCGGCCCCGGCGGCGACTATGGCGCGTTCCGAACCGAGCCGTTTCAGGGTTTCGGCGAACACCGGCGCGAGTTTCTCCTGCGGCACGCCTATCACGTGGCGTTTCGCGCCTGCGGGATTCGCAAGCGGGCCGAGCAGGTTGAATATCGTGCGGAAGCCGAGCATCCGCCGCACCGGGGCGGCGAAGCGCATCGCGGGATGGAGTTCCTTCGCGAACATGAACCCCGCGCCGGCCTCGCGTATGCAGCGCGCTATCTTCTCCGGCGGCGCGGCGAGATTGAACCCGAGCGCCGCCAGGACATCCGCCGATCCGCAGGCGGAAGTCGAAGCAACGTTGCCGTGCTTCGCCACGGTCGCGCCGGCTCCGGCCGCGATGAACGCGGCCGTTGTGGACACGTTGAACGTTCCGGCACCGTCGCCGCCCGTCCCGACTATGTCCACGGCGTCTTCGATTTCGCATTCCACGCGCACGCCGGCTTCGCGCATGGCGCGGGCGGCCCCGGCGAGCGTCTCCGGAGACATCGCGTTCTTGGCGAGCGCGGTAAGGAACGCCGCAAGTTCCGTCTCCTCCGTCTCGCCGCGCATGACCGCGGTAAAATACGACTCCGCCTCGCTTTCGGAAGGCGAAGCGCCGTCGAGGGCCTTGGCGAGGATCGCTTTCCTTTCGGAAGCGGTGGCGCTCTTGCGGGTTTTCCGTCCCGTCGCCGCCGACACGAGATTCGCGAGCAGGCGCATGCCCTGCGGCGTGCCCACCGATTCGGGATGGAACTGGACGGATTCGACCGGGAGTGTTTTGTGCCGGAGCCCCATTATCTCGCCGTCCTCGCTTTCCGCGCTGATCTCGAAACAGTCCGGCAGCGTTTCGCGCTCCACGGCGAGCGAATGGTAGCGCATGGCTTCGAATCCGTAGTCGAGTCCGTCGAACAGCCCGCGCCCGTCGTGCCTTAGCCTGCTCGTCTTGCCGTGCATCGTCTTTTTGGCGCGCACTATCCGCGCGCCGAACGCCTGCGCGATGGACTGGTGCCCCAGGCACACGCCGAAAAGCGGAATCTTTCCGGCGAAGGCCTTGACGGCGTCAAGGGTGATTCCGGCGGAATCGGGATTCCCCGGCCCGGGGGAAAACAGTATCGCCTCGGGCGCGAGCGCGGATATCCCGTCCAGTGTTATTGCGTCGTTGCGCACGACCTCCGCCTGCGCCCCGAGCGAACGCACGGCCTGCACGAGATTGTACGTGAAGGAATCGTAGTTGTCTATGACAAGGATCATTGCAGTTCCTCCGCCATCGCGGCCGCTTCGAAAAGCGCCTTCGCCTTGTTTGCCGTTTCCTCGTATTCCTTCTCCGGATCGGAATCCGCCGTTATGCCGGCTCCCGCGCGCACGCTGAGGATTCCGTCTTCGAGAACCATCGTGCGGATGGCGATCGCGAAATCCGCGTCGCCCGTGAAGCTGAAATATCCGGCCGCCCCGCCGTAGACGCCGCGCGGCGACTTTTCAAGCTCCGCTATGATTTCCATCGCGCGCACCTTCGGCGCCCCGGTGAGCGTACCGGCAGGGAACGCCGCGCGCAGAAGGTCGAAAGCGTCGAACTTCTCCTCGAGCGTCCCGGTCACGTTGCTCACAAGGTGCATCACGTGCGAATAGCGCTCCACATGCGCATACGAGCGCACCTTCACGCTTCCGGTTTCGCACACGCGGCCCAGATCGTTGCGCCCGAGATCCACAAGCATCACGTGTTCGGCGCGTTCCTTGGGATCGCCCTTCAGTTCGCGTTCGAGCCGCGCGTCGTCCGCCGCCGAAGCTCCGCGCGGCCTGGTCCCGGCGATCGGCGACGTGGAACACGTGCGCCCGGAAAGCTTGACAAGCTCCTCGGGGGAGGAACCTATCAGCGTCTTCCTCCCGATCCGCATCAGAAAACTGTACGGCGACTGGTTAACCGCGCGCAGCGCCCGGTACAGCGCGAGCGCGCCGAGGGAAGTCCTGGCGGTGAACTTGCGCGACGGAACTATCTGTATCGCTTCGCCGGCGCGTATCGCGGCCTTGCAGGACTCGACCGCGCCGACGAATTCCTCTTTCGTCATGTCGCAGGCGAACTCCGAAGTGCACCCCCTCTCCGCCTTGCGCGCCGGGGCGGCCGCGAGGCGCGCTATCGACTCCGCGCTGAGAACGCGCCCGTACACGGCGGCGATCTTTTCCATTGCCGCCGCGTACGCCTCCTTCGCCGACGGGAACGACGCGACGTCGGACGCGACGGCAACGCATACCGTGCCGCGCACGCTGTCGAAAACAAGCATCGTGTCCACCACGAGAAACGCCGCGGACGGAGTGCCCGGCTCGGGCGCGAGTTTGACGCGCGGCTCGAAGCGCGCGACGGCGTCGTATGCGACGTATCCCGCCGCGCCGCCCTGGAACTGCGGCAGCTCCGGCGCGGGCGCGAAGGTTTTTTCCGCGAAAAGCCTGCGCAGCGCGTCGAGCGCGCCGGAATCCGGGAGGGTCTCCGCGGCGCCCGTGCGGACGTCGCGCATCACGGTCTTCCCGGCGCATTCCTCCACGGCGAAACGCGGATCGATCCCGATGAACGAATAGCGCGCGCGCGTTTCTCCGCCCGCCACGCTTTCGAGGAGGAACGCCTCCTCGTCTTCCGCGAGACGGGAGAACGCCGCAACGGGCGTCTCGCGGTCCGCGATAAACTCTTTGAACGCGACGACGCGTCCCGCGCCGTCCGCGCGCCGGAGGAAATCCTCCTCCGAAGTCATCCTGAACATTTCTACACCTTTGCCCTTTCTTTTGAAGTCCACCGGACTGGCTTTCCCGCGACTGGGGAACCGGCGGACGCAGAACGGGCCGGCTCTCCATCGGAGACCCGGCCCGCCGGCTTCGGTATTGCGGTTTTCAAATCATGCCGCAAGAGACGCCGCGAAACCGGATCCGCAGCGCCGCCACCAGCATTTGAAAGTGAAAACCTGATTGTTCATGCCGCGAAGTCTACCAAAGGCCCTTCCTTGCAGTCAAGCCCC
>CACYEO010000038.1 GCA_902773475.1 uncultured bacterium
GGGATGAAAAATGGAGCGGGCAACGGGAATCGAACCCGTGTAACCAGCTTGGAAGGCTGGCACTCTGCCCCTGAGTTATGCCCGCAGAAAGGAACGCGGCGAAGTGTATCACATCCGCTTTCCGGGTGCAATGCCAAATTTCACCCGACAAACATGCAGTTTCTGCTTGACCTTTCGGCGGGTTCAAGGCAAAATACGCACATTCTCTCTCAAGAAATGACAACGGAGAGGCGATGTTTGACAGATTGAAGAATCTTTTTTCGGCCGACATAGGCATAGATCTCGGGACGGCGAATTCGCTGGTCTACGTGAAAGGCCGCGGCATTGTGCTGCGGGAGCCTTCCGTCGTTGCTACCAAAAAGGGTTCCAATCGCGTTCTCGCGGTAGGGCTGAAGGCCAAGGAGATGCTTGGGCGCACGCCCGGCACCATTACGGCCACGCGTCCCATGAAAAACGGCGTGATCGCGGATTTCGACATCACCGAGGCCATGCTGTCGTACTTCATCAACAAAGTGCGGCCGCACCATTTCTTTTCAAAGTACATGAAACCCCGCGTGGTCGTGGCCGTTCCAGGCGACATCACGGAAGTGGAGAAGCGCGCGGTGGAAGACGCCGCGAAAGCCGCCGGAGTAGGCAAGGTGTTCCTGCTTGAGGAACCCATGGCGGCGGCGATCGGGGTGGGCCTGCCGGTCACCGAGCCGGCGGGCAGCATGATAGTCGATATCGGCGGCGGCACTTGCGAAGTGGCGATCATTTCGCTTGCCGGGATCGTGCACAGCAGGAGCGTCCGGACGGCGGGTGACGCGATGGACGAATGCATCGTGCAGTACATGAGACGCGTTTACAATCTGTTGATTGGCGAACGTACCGCGGAAAACATTAAAATGACGATAGGCTCCGCGTATCCGACCGGGGAGGAAAAGACCCTGGAAGTGCGGGGCCGCGACATCGTGGCGGGATTGCCCAAGACTTTGACCATAACCTCCGAGGAAATCCGGGACGCCCTGCAAGAGCCGGTTTCGGCGATAGCCGACGCCGTGCGCATAACGCTCGGGAACTGCCAGCCGGAACTTGCCGCAGACCTTGTAGACCGCGGCATAGTGCTTTCCGGCGGAGGTTCCCTGCTGCGCGGGCTCGACAAACTGCTGTCGGCGCAGACGGGGCTTCCCGTGACCGTTTCAGACGATCCGCTTTCCGCGGTGGCGTCCGGAACGGGCGCGGTTCTCGGTTCCATAGACGTGCTCGAAAGGAACCAGAAGAGGTAGGTTTTGACAAGGGCGATGCCGCCCCGCTCCACAATGGAGACGCGGGGCGAATGGACAAGACCGCAAAGACAATAGCCGTTTCGATTCTCTGCGCCGCGCCCGCGTTGATCTGGTGCGTGGCGGGGCGCGGCTGCGCCTCCGAACTGGCGTACCCGGCCGAAAACGGGGCCAACTGGTTTTCCCGCAACGTCGGTGTTCCTCTCAAAGGCATGATGGACGGCGCGGCGGCGGCGGAGGAGGCGGAGCGCCTGCGCCGCGAGAACGCGCGCCTTGCGATCGCCGCAACCGAAAACGAGGCTCTCCGCCGGGAGAACGCGCGGCTGGAGAAGGTTCTCTACGGGGCGGAAAGGCTCAAACCGTACGGAGACTGGGTTTGCGCGCCGGTTCTTTCCCGCGGCGGCGCGCTCGGCGCGCGCAGGATGATCCGCGCCGGGCGCGGTTCGCGCGACGGCGTAAAGCCGGGCGCGGCGGCCGCCGTTCCCGAAGGCCTCGCCGGACGCGTCGTTTCCGTGTCGCCCCACGCCTGCGAGATTCTGCTTCTTTCCGACGAGACTTTCCGCGTGTCGTGCGTTTTCGAAACCGAAAACGGCGAGTGCGTCTACGGAATACTTTCCGGCGGCGGCGCGTCGCCGGCGGGTTCCGGAGAACCGCTTTCGCTTGTATACGCCGATCGCGCCGCGCTTCTCAAGAATCTGCCCGCGCAGACCCCTCCGCGCGACGGCGACAGGATACTCGCGAGCGGTCTCGGCGGCGTGTTTCCGCCGGGCATCCCCGTGGGCAGGGTCGTTTCAACGCGTCCCGCCGGAGCGGGCACGGCATGCGAGGCGGAAATAGCGCCTTTCGCGGATTTTGACGCCATGCGTGAAATTTTCATAGCGGTGGAGGGCCGGTGAAAGAGATCTGGGCAAAGACCGTCTTCGCCTTCCTGGCGCTGGCCGCCGCGACCGCGGCGCAGAGCGCCTCCGGCGCCGTCTGCGGCGCAAAGGTGCCGCTCGCGGCCGCCGCGTTTCTCTGGACCGTTTCGGAATACGGGCATCTCGCCGCCGTGCCGGGCGCGGTCTTCGCGGGCGGTTTCGCGGATGCGCTGTCGTGTACGCCGGCGTTCTGCACGCCGTCGCTGTTTCTGCTGCTTGCGCCGCCGGTTCTCGCGGCGCGCGGCGCGTCCGTGCGGCGCGGCGCGCTTTTCGGCGCGGCGGCCACCGCGCTCGCGGCCGGGGCCGCCGCAGTGTGGCTGTGGATCTGGACGGGGTGCGAGATCCGCTTCGCAGCGGTTGTTTCGGGTGCGGCCGCCGGCGCGGCGTTGTTTCCGCTTTTCGGTTCGCTCGCCCGGTTTTTCGCGGCCGGGGCGGCTCCGCGCAAGGCGGACGGTTCCGGCGGGGAGGAGCGGGAATGAGCGCCGGACGCAAAAAAACGCCGTATTCGGTGTCTTCCGCCGCGATTTGCGCGCTGGGAGCCCTTTTCGCAGCCGGGTTCGCGGTGCTTGCGGGATCGCTCTACAAGGTCCAGGTGACGGATGCCGCGGATTTCCGCTCCGGCCAGATGAGGCAGTCGCTGCGCCGCGTGCAGGTTCCGGGGCGGCGCGGCAGGATACTCGACCGCAACGGAGAGGTGCTTGCCGACGGCAGACCGGGCGTGTGCGTGGCGTGCTATCTGGACGAAATGCGCCGTCCCGGATCCTGGACGAATACGGTGAACGCCGTGGAAGACGCGGCGGACAGGCTTGCCGCGTGCATCGGGCGCGCGCGCGAAATCTCTTCTTCGCTTGCAAGGCGGCACGTGCGCGATTCGCCGCCGGTTCCGCTTGTGCTGGCGCAGAATCTCACCGACGAAGAGCAGGCCCGCTTCGCGGAACACGCGCAGGAGTTCCCGGGGCTCGATTTCCTGGTGCGCGACGAGCGCACGTACCCCAACGGCTCTCTCGCCGCGCATCTGCTGGGATATGTCAGACGCGAAAAGCCCGACGCCCCGCCGGACGGCAGTCCGGCGAACTACCTGCTGCCGGAAATGCGCGGGCTCGAAGGCGTGGAACGCTACTACGACGGCTATCTTGCCGGAACGCCCGGCGAAGACGTGCTGCGGGTGGACGCGCGCGGCTACATGCAGGCGCGGTGGGAAGGTCGCCCCGCGCGCCCCGGTCCGGATCTGACGCTTACGATAGACGTCAAGATCCAGAGAGCGCTCGAAAACGCGCTCAAAGGCAAGACCGGGGCCGGAGTGGCGATCGATCCGCGCAACGGGGACGTGCTTGCGATAGCGTCTTCGCCGGCGTTCGACCCGAACGCGTTCGTCCCGCGCATCTCGCGCGACGACTATTTCGCGCTTACGAACGATCCGCGCCATCCGCTGCTGAACCGGGCCATCTCGGGCCGCTACGCCCCGGGCTCCACGTTCAAGCCCGTGACGGCGCTCGCCGCGCTCGACGTCCGCGCCATCGACAAGACGGTCGAATACGATTGCACGGGACTGTTTTCGCACAACGGGTTCAAACTCCACTGCTGGAACAGATGGGGCCACGGGCCGATAGCGCTTGACGAGGCCATCTTGCATTCGTGCAACACGTATTTCTGCGAAGCGGGGCGCAAGGCCGGCACGAATGCGGTCGTTTCGGCCGCGCGGGCTTTCGGCCTGGGGTCGAAAACAGGGATAGACCTTTTCGGGGAAAACGGCGGGACGGTTCCGGACGCATCGTGGAAAATGGGCCGTTTGAAGGAAAAATGGCACCCCGCCGATCTCTACGGGATGTCGATCGGCCAGGGATTCCTGATCGCAACGCCGCTGCAGATGGCCGTGCTGTGCGCGGCGCTTGCCAACGGCGGCGCGGTGATGCGTCCGCGCGTGGCCTCGCCGGCGGCCGGGGCCGCGGCGCCGGCGCCGCGTTCGCGCGTTCCGTACTCGGCCGCCGACATGGCGACGGTAAGGAATGCGATGCGCGAAACCGCGCTGCGCGGCACGGGGCGGCGCATATACGAGCGCCGCGACGCCGAAGGCCGCGCGACGCGGCTGGCCGTTTCGTGCGCAGGAAAAACGGGAACCGCGGAAATCGGATCCGGCCCCAACAAGCGCAAGAACGCGTGGACGATCGCGTTCGCGCCGTTCGAAAAACCCAGCATGGCGGTGGCGATAGTCGTGGAGGACGGCGAGTCGGGCGGTCTGACCGCCGCGCCGCTCGCGCACGAAGTGTTCGCGGCGGCATTCGGCGAAACGGAGGTGGAAGAGCCGTGAAACAATTCCTCCGGACGCTATGCAGGATGAACCACGCGGCGACTTTCGCAATCGCTGCGCTGTCGGCCGCCGGCGTGATGTTCATATATTCCGTCGGGTCGTCGGCGGACGGCCTCGCCTCCTCCGTGCAGGGGGCATCCTCCGTGCAGGAGAAATACCGCGTGCAGGCTTTCACGGCGCTGGCCGGATTCGCACTGTATTTCGCGCTTGCGCACTTCGACTACCGCAAGATACTGGCATTCGCAGCCGCGCCGTTCTGGGCGGTGTCGACGCTTCTGCTGGGGGCGACGCTCGCGTTCGGGACGGAGCTGAACAGCGCGCGCCGGTGGCTTTGGGGCTTCCAGCCGAGCGAGCTGGCGAAACTCGCCGTTGTGATCGCGCTTGCCGCGCTCTACGGAAGGTTCAAAATCGGGCGCGGGTTCAAGGCCGCCCTGCCGGGGTTCGCCGCGATCGCGGTTCCCGCCGTCCTGGTGAACATGGAACCGGATCTCGGAACCGTTCTGGTGACGGTCGTCACGGGCGTCGTGATGATGCTGCTGGCGAGGGTCTGGACGAAAGGCCTGTCCGTGCTCGTGTTGGCCGCCGTCGCCGCCGGGGCGTTCGAACTGTGCACGGTCGCGCGCGCCGAAAGGGAGCCGGATCCCGCGCGCAAAGAGGAGATATTGAAGTGGACGGGGCTGAGGCCGCACCAGGTGCGGCGTCTGCGCGTGTTCATGTATCCCGACACCGACATCCTCGGCGCGGGGTACCATCTGCGCCAGGCGGAGATTTCCGTAGGCTCGGGCGGCATGTGGGGGCGCGGGTGGCTGAACGGCCGCCAGACGCAGCTCGGCTACATGCAGCCGTCCAAATCGATAAGCGATTTCATTTTCGCGGCGCTCGCCGAAGAGGCGGGCTTCGCGGGATCTCTCGCGGCGCTTGCGCTGTATGCGATGCTCGCGGCATCGTGCATGGCGACGGCGCTGAAGACGGAGGATGACGGAGGAAGGCTGATTGCGGCCGGCGTTTCAACGCTTCTGTTCTGCCATGTGTACGAGAACGTGGCGATGAACATCGGCCTCATGCCCATCACGGGGCTGCCTCTTCCGTTCATAAGCTACGGCAGGACGTCGCTTGTGGCGTTCATGGCCGCAATGGGACTTGTACAAAGCGTCGCGGTCCGTTCCGGGCCCGGCGCGGAAACAGAAAGGAACGGTTGAAATGGGCATTCTGAAAAACCTGTTCGGCTGGCTGCGCCGCAACGAGCTGAAACGGGAGATAATAGTGAACGTGGAAAAACTCGAAACGCGCGTGGCCGTGATGGAGAACGGGCGGCTCGAGGAATACATGGTGGAGCATCCGGACGACGAAAGGCTCGTCGGGTCGGTGTTCAAAGGCCGCATACAGAACCTCGAAAACGATCTGCAGGCCGCCTTCGTGGACATCGGGCTGAAGAAAAACGCCTTTCTCCACTACTGGGACATGGTGCCGGACGCGGAGGCGTGTCTCGAAGAGGATTCCGACCGCGCGCGCCGGCGCGCGCCGCGCCTGTCGAACGAGGAAATCGCCAAGCGTTTCCCGATAGGTTCGGAAATCGTGGTGCAGGTCTCGAAGGGGCCGATCTCCACGAAGGGGCCGCGCGTGACGGCGTCGCTCTCGCTGCCGGGCCGCTACCTCGTGATGATGCCCGGCACGCGCATGCGCGGCGTGTCGCGCAAGATCGGCGACGCCAAGGAACGCGCGCGCCTGAGGAAGATACTCGACCGCCTTCCCCTTCCGGAAAACGTGGGCGTGATCGTCCGCACCGCAGGGAGCGGAGCCTCGCCGCGCGCCTTCGCGCGCGACCTCCGCAATCTGCTCGAGTCGTGGTCGGAGCTTCAGCACAACATCAAGACGCGCCGCACTCCGTGCTGCGTGTACCACGAGCCGGGCCTCGTGGAGCGCGTCGTGCGCGACTGGCTCACCGAAGACATCGATTCCATATCGATCGACGACGAAAAGGCGTTCAACGACACGCGCGACGTCGCCGCGCGGATTTCGCGCCGCGCCCGCGCGAAGCTCCGCCGCTACGACGGGCAGGCCAACATTTTCGACCACTTCGGCGTGGAACGGCAGATATCCGAGGCGTTCCGCCGCAAGGTGCCGCTCAAGAGCGGCGGCTACCTTGTCATCGACGAAACGGAAGCGCTCATCGCGGTGGACGTGAACACGGGGCACTACCGCGGCTCCGGCTCGCAGGAGGAGGCGATACTCGCAGTGAACCTCGAGGCCGTGGAGGAAGTGGCGCGCCAGCTGCGCCTGCGCAATATCGGCGGCCTCGTCGTGCTCGATCTCATCGACATGAAAAGCCGCAAGCACCAGACCGCGGTCCACAAGGCGCTCAAGAACGCGCTCAAGCGCGACCGTTCGCGCACGAACGTGCTCCAGATATCCGAACTCGGGCTGCTCGAAATGTCGCGCCAGCGCCGCGAGGAATCCATCCTTTCGATGCTCTCGTCCGACTGCCCGGTGTGCGGCGGCAAGGGCGTGATACAGTCCCCGCTCGCGATATCCATCTCGATACAGCGCCAGCTTTCCACGCTTCTGCGCCGCTCCGGGCAGGAGCACAAGCCGTTCGTCCCCAAGATCGTGGTCGCGCCGGCCGTCATGCAGCGCCTGCGCACCGAGGATTCGGCGATTCTCGCCGATCTCCAGAAACGCTACAACACCCGCCTCACGTTCGTCTCGGAACTGCACCGCCATCCGGAATCGTTCAGCATACTGGACGCGGAATCCGGCCAGGTGCTATACTCCGAAGGCGGTTCGCGGCAGGGGTTCTGACGTACCGCGCGCCGCACAAAACCGCAGGAAACGCAAATGACACTCAAACCGGCACTGACCGCATTCTTCTGCGCCTTCGCCGCCGCCGCGCAAGCGGCGGACGGCGGAAAAACCGGGCTGACGGCGAAAAAACTCGGCAGCGAACTCCAGTTCATGGGCGACAGCCTGATATACGACCGCGCTACGGGCGAGTTTTCCGCGACGGGCCGGATCGAGGCCGTGTCCGGTCCTGTCAGATTTTTCTCCGACAGAGTCTCGCTGACGCGCATGGACGGCGGAACGACTTACGACCTCGGCGACGGATGTCTCACGACATGCACGAACGACGCCGGCCATCTCCACTGGAAGGTTTCCGGACATCTGCGCTACGACCAGGGCCGGGCCGTAAAGGTGGACGACGTGGTTCCGCGCTTCATGGACGTGCCTGTGGGATACCTTCCATACTGGTATTACCCGCTGAACACGGACTACGGTTTCCGCGCGATGCCGGGCTACCGCTCGCGCTGGGGCGGATACCTGCTCACCGGATACGTGTACAACATATTCGGCGAGGAAATCCAGGACCGCGAGCATTTCTCCCTCGGCGGGTCCACGTACGCCGACTACCGCACCAAGAACGGTTTCGCCGCCGGGCAGACCGTGCGCTGGAACCTCAAGCGCGCCGGGCACGGAAAGCTGCGCCTCTACCATGCGTGGGACCGCGACTGGGACCGCTACCGCAACGGACGCGCCGACAACCACTACAACTACGCCAACTGGGGCTCGAAGGTCGAATACCGCCGCTACCGCATAGGCATAGACCATTATGCGGAACTTACCGAGCGCGACACGTTGCGCGTCCATGCGTCGTATCTGAGCGATTCCTACATGCTCCACGATTTCTTCGATGATCTCGAACGCCGCGAGGGAATCCCCGCGAACGAAGCGTCGCTCGAGCACCGCGAGACGTCCTTCGCCGGCGGCGTTGGGGCGTCCGGGCCGGTGAACTCTTTCTACGGCGGCGCGCAGCGCATGCCTGAAGGCTGGATCGATGTCGCCCCGCAGCCCGTGCTGTCGTTGCCCGTGAACTACGAAGGCCAGGCGCGCGCGGGATGGTTGGGACGCGATCCGTCGAAATACCTTACGGACGATCCGGTGTTCAAGTATTCGCCCGCGCGCTGGGCGGACTACAACGCGTTCCGTCTCGATTTCGCAAACCGCCTGACCGCTCCGTTCCGAATTGCGGATGTGGTTTCCGCGGTTCCGCGCTTCTCGCATCGCGGCGTGTGGTATTCCGATTCCGGGAACCCGTCGGATCTGCAGCATGCTTCGGACAATCCCGTCTACCGCAACACGTTCGACGCCGGAATCGTCCTGTCGGCGCGCGGCGCCGCCGACTTGAACGACAAGTGGCGCCATGTGGTGGAGCCTTACGCCGATTTCACCTGGCAGCATGTCGACACCCACGCGCACGGCGGCGGACGCGTATTCTATTTTGACAACCGCGACGCTTCATACGACTGGTTCGACCAGTTTGGATTCGACGGCCGCTACCTCCCCTATTCGTGGTACGGCGTGCGCCCCGGCCTGCGCAACACTTTCTTCCGCACGCAGGACGACGGATCGCGCCGCGCCGTCATAGACGTCGACGCATACGCGGCGGTCCAGTTCAACCGGGCGCACCGCGACGGAGCCGGGCGCGCTTTTTCGCAGGACGCCCCGAACCTCGGCGGCTATTCCGGGCGCGCCGTCGCGCCCGGCGTCGCCGGCAGATGGCGCATAGACGGTGATTCGTCCCTTTCGTTCCGCACGGAATACGACTGCCAGAAAGACAAGGTCGCGTACGCGGACGTCGTGTTCCGCCAGCGGCTCTGCGAAAAGTTCTCGTGGCATGCCGGATATTCCGGCCGCGACCACCGCCTTTGGGACTATTCCGACACCGCAATCTCCGCCTGGAACCGCTCGCGTGAAAATATAGCGACGGCGGGATTCGTGCACGTGCCCGTCGACGCCTTCGCGTGGTCGCCGTTCGTCCGCTACGATCTGCGCCGCAACGAGCTTGACGAGGCCGGATCGTGGTTCGAGTACCGGCTCGACTGCATTGCGTTCCGCGTGACAGCCGCGCATCTCAGTTCTTTCACGCGCGTGGACGGCTCCAAACGCAAGGATGATTTCCGCGTGGCGTTCACCGTCTACCTGCGCGCGTTCGGCCCGTCCACGGCGCTGGATCTCGCCCGCTACTGATGGACGTCTGCCCGGATTCCCGCCCAGCCCGCTATTCGCGCCAGTCCGCGCCGCTCGCCGGACTCGGCGCGGACCAGGCGCTGCTTGCGCGCTCGTCCGTTGCGGTGTGCGGCGCGGGCGCTCTCGGCTGCGCCTTTGCGGTTCAGCTGTCGCGGATGGGGTTCGGCTTCGTCCGCATTGCGGATTTCGACACCGTGGAAGAAGTCAATCTCCACCGCCAGATTCTATTCGACGAGTCCGACTGCGGAAGGCCGAAGGCTTTGGCGGCGGCGGAGAAAGCCCGCCTCGCGAACTGCGGCGTCGCGGTCGAAGTCTTTCCCGCGAGGGTCGAGGATTCGAATTTTGCGGACTTTGCCTCCGGCGCGGACATGGTTCTGGACGCCACCGATTCCGCCCCTGCGCGCTATATGCTGAACGACCGCTGCATCGGGGCGGGCATCCCGCTTGTCCTGACCGCAGTCGCCGGAACGTCCGGCATGGTGATGCCGGTGGTGCGCGGCGGCGCGGATCTGCGCCGCGTGTTTCCCGTGCCGCCGCGGGAAGACGAAATCGAAAATGTCAAAACGCGCGGCGTGCTGCCCCCGGCCGTATTGTTTGCGGCGTCGCTCGCGGCGACGGTGGCCGTGAAACTGCTTGCCGGGACGCAGCGGACGGATGTCATGTACCGTTTTGACGTCGCGCTCGGCACCTGCCGCCCCGTAGCCGTATTCAAGAGTTGAAAAATTCGCTATTGCAAACCGTCGGGGAAAGTGATACACTACTTCCCGTTTTCCCGCCTGCTCGGGTGGTGAAATGGCAGACACGCATGCTTGAGGTGCATGTGGAGAGATCCTTGCGGGTTCGAGTCCCGCCCCGAGCA
>CACYEO010000039.1 GCA_902773475.1 uncultured bacterium
CGCGGCGGGTTTCGCTTTTGCGGCTTCGGCCTTTTCCGCCTGGGCTTTTTCAGCCGCCTGCCGTTCCATCTGAAGTTTGAGTTTTTCGCGGGCGGCGTCTATCGCGGGCATGGTCAAACCGTGTTCCCGGGCGTACTTCGTGATGTATTTGTTCATCTCGATCGCATCGCGGCGGCGTGTCATCTCCGTACGGACTTCTTCAAGCGTCGGAAGCCGCGGATGGGTCTTTACGAGTATGTGCGACGCCTTGACCATTTCAGGCTTGCCGGGATTTTTGTCGGTCGCGGGAATCGCAGGTATTTTGTCGGTCACTTTGATCAGGTGCCAGCCGAAGCGCGTCTTGACCGGGCTGCTTACGGCTCCGACTTCCGCAGTGAACGCGACGGAACCGAATTCGGGAACCATCCTCGAGTTGTCGAATTCGCCCAGATCGCCGCCTTTCGCCTTGGACGGGCAGTCGCTGTGCTTCTTCGCGAGTTCCGCGAAATCGGCGCCGGCGTCGATTTCTTTCTTGATTGATTCTATCTTGGCGAGACCTGCGGCTTCGTCAAGCCCTTCGGCATTGGCGGCCACATCCTTGAACACGCGCTCGACTTCGTTCGAAGGAACCGGGCCGAGCTTGTCGCCGATCGTTTTTTCAAGATATTTGCCGACGGTCAGTCTGGTTTTGAATTCTTCAAGCACTTTGTCCGGATTCTGCTGGGCGGCCACGAAATCCTTGAACGTCGCCGGACCGGAATCGCCCGGCGAATGCGAAGCCGCATAGTCGTCCTCGAGTTTCTTCATGTCGGCTTCGTTGCAGTCGAAACCGGCGGCTTTGGCGTCTGCAAGAAGATCCGGCATGATCAAGTCGGCGACTTTGGAGGACAGAATCCTGTCGAACATCATTTGGCGCATGCGCATTTTGTTCTGCGCGGGAGCCGTATTCAGATGATCCCGGGGAATCTGGGCGAGCATCAGCAGATTGATCTGGTTTTCGATATCCTTGCGCACGATGACCGGTATTCCGTCTTTGGCGAGGATTGCGGCGTTCGCCTCTTCTTCGGTCAGTTCCGGCATCATGACAAGCTTGAGACTTTCTTCGTCCAGCTGCACCGGGGCCGCGGCGCTTGCCGTCGCATTTGTTTCGTTTGCGGCTCCGGGGCGGTTGCATCCTGCGGCCGCCGCAAGCGCGGCTGCCATGACAACAGCCGTTCCAAGTGTCTTTACGTTCATTTGCGTATTCCTTCCTGTCTTTCGCGTGTTGTAAGGTTTTTCAGAGGTCAATCATTTCGCGGGTGCCGCGGGCCCGGGGGAACCGGCTTCTTCGAAGGCCGGATACTTGATTTCGGCATCTTCGATTATCTTCTTTACAAAGTCCTGGGTCGCGGAATAGGCGCGCTCTTCGACCATTCTCTCGCGGATTTCGTCCGCAGTCGGAACCGGACGGGCGGACTTCGCCGAAACGAGTATGTGCGAAGCCTGGACTTTCTCCGGCGCGTCGCCTTCTTTGGCGTCCTTGGCGGGAATCCGTTTCGTCACTTTGATTATGTGCCATCCGAACTGCGTTTTCACCGGTTCGGAAATCTTGCCTTCAGGCAGCGAGAACGCGGCATCCTCGAATTCCCTGACCATCATGCCGCGGCCGAATTCCCCGAGGTCGCCGCCTCTTGCCTTGGACGGGCAGTCGCTGTTCTCCTTTGCAAGTTCCGCGAAGTCCCCGCCGGCGTCGATTTTCGCCTTTATCTCGCGGATTTTCTTTTCCGCCGATGCCGTTTCCTCGACGGCTTTGGCGTTGGCGGCTTCGATTCCGGCCTTTATCTCCTGGTGCTTCTTCAAAACTTCCGCTTCGTCCACCTTGATCTTGTCGACCGTTTCCGCTTTCACGAATTTCATGCCGAGAAGCTGTTTCTTCATAAGTTCGTACGCGCGGGCGCCGGGGATCGGCATGACCTGTTCCGCGTAGGTCTGGAGGTTTGTCACGCCGTTTCTCGCCATTTCCGCGCCGCCGGACGCGAGCATTTCCTTTTCTGCCGCGTCAATGTCGCTCTGCTCGAGTTTGTATCCGCGCGCTTCGGCGGCCGCGGCGAGAGCCTCGGCTATGGCGACGCTGCGGGCGAAGGATTGCGCTATGTTTTCGCTGTAGCGATGCGCGTCTTCCTGCGGAATGCTCATTTTGCCCATGATGTGTTCGACGCATTCGTCCAGTTCGCGGTTGATCATCAGTGTTTTGCCGTTTACGATGATTGCCGGGAGCGAGGGATTGCGTTTCTGCTGGGCGGGCGCGTTCTCCGCGCCGCATGCGGAAGCGCCGATCGACAAAACGGCGATTGCGAGAATCGAAGATCCGAATTTCATTGGTTTGTCCTTTTCCTTTCCGCCGGGGGCATTCCGGCGTTTTGAAGCGAGTATACCAAACAGCCCCGCGCACGCGCAACACGGCCGACCCGCAGTCGCGGTTTCCCCTCCGGCTCGCCGCAAACCGCTCTCTCGTCTCACGTCTGTCGTCTCTCGTCTCGCGTTCTAAAATCCTGGAATTCTAGAATCCTAGGCGGGCGCGAGACATTAGACGCGAGACGCGAGTAAATCCTGTCAAACACCCAAACACCCAAACACTCAAACCC